>CABUYS010000061.1 GCA_902495835.1 uncultured Oscillospiraceae bacterium
AAGATATGGGCGGAATAAACCGAGTGGTTTCGGGACTGTGTAATGAATTTTGTAAAAATTATATTGTTCATGTGATATCGATATGTGACACGGGTAAAGAGCCCTATTATTCGCTAAATTCCGAAATAAAGCTTTATAAAATAAAAAATTCACCTGATGAAAGAATTCGCAAGATAATAATTAATTCTTTTAAATTTTTGAAAAAATATCTTTGCGATAATAAATTTGATTTTGTTTTTATGGAAGGGCATTACGTTCCTCCGATTGTGTTACCTGTAAAATTTTTTACAAAAAGCAAATTTATTTTTTGTGACCATGGTGCTTTAAGCAACCAAATCAAAGACAAAAAAGCTACTTTTTTCAGAAAACTTGCGGCAAAATTCAGTGATAAAGTTGTTGTTCTTACGGAGTCTACAAAAAAAGAGTATATTGAAACATTTAAAGTGAGTCAGGGAAAAATTACAGCTATTCCTAATTTTATCGACGAAAACTTGATTAAATACAAAAAAAACTACGATATTGATTCTAAGCTGATTCTTTCTTCGGGAAGATTTACATCCGAAAAAGGATTTGATATGATACCCGATATTGCCGAAAAAGTTTTTGAAAAATATCCCGATTGGAGTTGGCATATTTACGGAAACGGCCCAGAGTACGATTTTGTAAAAGAAAAAATATTTGAAAAAAATTTATCAAATAAAGTGATTTTAAAAGGTTTTGCCGACGATATGTATAAAAAATATTGTGACTATGCAATGTTCGTTTTGCCGTCTTATCGGGAAGGCTTTGCACTTGTTCTTTTGGAAGCTAAAGTAAATGGTTTACCTACAGTAAGTTTTGACTGTGTTTCAGGTCCATCTGAAATCATTAATCAAAATGTGGACGGATATCTCATACCGTGTTATAATAAAGAGGTTATGATTCAAAAAATTTGCAGTCTTATTGAAAATAAAAAGTTAAGAAAAAATTTTTCTGATAATTCTTTAAAAGATATAGACAGGTTTAGCAAGGACATAATTGTTAAAATGTGGGGAAAGATTATAGAAAATATTTAATTTTAGTGTAATTTAAAATGTAGGTGAAGTTAGTGGAAAACAACGGGATTTTGTCGCAAAATCAGAGATATAAAAAATTTAGTGCTTTAAAAACAGTGTATATGGTTTTGTTTTTATTTGTACTTATGGGAAGATTTATAAGTTTATATTGGATAATACCGCACATAGTAGACACGGCTGCTTTTGTGGGATTTACTTGTTTTGCGGCTGCTTTTGTAATTTTTGATTTAATAGGAAAAAGAAGGACTTTGAGTGCAACTAATATAGTATTTTTAATTTTATTTTTTGTTTCGTGTTTTATATCTTGCCTTATTTATGTAAAATACGGCTGGGCGGATAATTTAAAATCTTTGATGTCGATAGCTTTAAGTTTGTTTTTCCTTTATCCGTACTCTTTTGTAAACGGAGCAAAAGAGTTAGAAAAAATTATTGTTTTGCTTCAAAAAATAACCATAGTTTCTTGGATGATATTTTCTTTGGTGTCAATATATACTTTCGTTATACAATACAGTAAAATATTTTATATACACGGAACCAGAATATTGCTCGGATGCATAGAAAATCGTCTTTTCGGTGTGTTTTCCGACCCTAACTACGCATCTGTTATATCGATTATAACAATGGCTTTTTCGGTGGCGATTTTAAATTATAAAAATCAAAATAAATTTATGAAAATAATAGCAGCATTAAATATAGGAGTACAGTTTATTTATTTAGTTTTGGGAGCGTCCAGAACAGGTGAAGTGTGCTTTTTAATGGTGCTATTTATATCAGCGTTTGTATACAGTTATAAAATTAATCCTAAAAAGAATTTTTTTGTTTTAATTGCAAGATTGATAATAATAGCATGTGCGTGCGTTGCGGTGCATTTTGTAATAGATTATACCAGAGTTATTTTTTCATATATTCCTTCACTTTTTAATTCAGCTCATTCTAACGGGTCAGGAGCAATGACGGGACTTTACCAAGTTTCAATGGAACGACCGGATGTAGTTGAAAACAGTGATATTTCCAATTTGAGATTTAGAATATGGGGAAGTGCAATAGATATATTTAAAACGACATGGCTTTTCGGTGCTTCTCCGAGAAATGCACTCAAATATGCAAAAGATGTTTTGCCGAATGCCTTTATAGCGCAACGAGGATATGATGCTCACAATTTTTATGTTGCAACGGTTTTTTATACCGGAGTTTTAGGTTCTTTGTTTTTGGGAATATTTTTAATTAAAAGTGCTTATAAAATTGTAAAATATTATTTAAAAAATAATTTTAAAGTCAGTAATCCTTTGTTTAATTCATTGGTGATATCTTTAATATGTACTGCTGTTTCAGGAATGTTTTTGTCTGAAATTTTGTTTATAACAACTGTTGGTTCTTTCTTCTTTTGGACATTTCTCGGTTACGTAACCGACGTGATATCAAAAAGTCGGAACAGTTGTGAGGATAGGTAAATTATGAGGACAAAAAATTCTGTTATAAATATTATTGTGAGCTGCCTTTCTTATGGAATAATAATGATAGGTTCTTTTGTCACACGTAAAATTTTTGTTGATATTCTCGGTTTAGAGATAGTAGGTATTGACGGAGCTTTTACAAATGTTGTAAATACTCTCGCTATTGTAGAACTTGGTCTCGGTGTAGGAATAGTTTATAAACTTTATAAACCTATTGCCGAAAAAAACTGGAATCAAGTAGCTGTTGTTTTGTGCTTTTTGCGCAGATGCTATACTGTAATAGCTTCGTGTGTGGCGGTTTTGGGAATATCGCTGGCTTATTTTGTTGTTATGCCGCTTAAAGAAGATTTTTCTAAAATTTGGCTTGCTCAAATATTTATTTTATATGTAATTGACGTTGTTACGTCTTATCTTTATTCTCATAAACGGGCAATGTTTATTGCAGACCAAAGAAATTATGTAAATAATATAATTCATATTGCTGCACAGCTGGTTCTTTTTATTTCTCAGATATTTGTCTTAAAGTTTTTTGCTTCTTTTGAAGGATATCTTTTATGTAAAATTGGTTCAAGATTAATTGAAAATCTTATAATTTCCTACAGATTCGATAAAAAGTACAGTTTTGTTAACTTGAAAATTCGTCAGTTCATGCCTGACATTGAAAAGAAAGACCTTTTCAAAAACATGAAAGCATTGCTTCTTCATAAAATTTCGGGATTTGGAACTACAACCGTATCGAATTTAATAATAGCTTATTGTGTAAGCTTAAGAGTAACCGGTATATACAACAATTACATGTTGATTGTAATGGCACTAACTACCGTTACTAACGAAATATTTAATGGCATTATTGCAAGTTTTGGAAATCTTTTAAATACCTCCGGTGCCAAAAAAGTGTATGAAAATTTTAATATTTTATATTTTTTAAATTTTTTACTCTATTCGTTTATTGTTACTGCATTTGTGTGTTTATCTACTCCTTTTATAAGCATATGGACAGGCGAAAATTCGGCTTTTGGTATATGGACAACCATTGCAATAACAGGGTATATGTATATTTACGGAATGCGTCAATCAATAGGTATGGCCAAAGTCAGTGCGGGAATATACGACCAGGATAAATATCTTGCGGTTGTCGGTGCGTTGATTACATTTGTTTTTTCTTGGATTTTGGTAAAACCTTTGGGAATTTCCGGAGTTATGTTAGGAAATATAATCGGAATAATAGCTATTCCTTATTGGGTGCAACCGTTTTTGGTTTATGACGGAATATTTAAAAAACCCGTTAAAAGTTATCACGTAAAATTTGTTATTTATACGTTTTTGACTATATTGTATGCATTTGTGTCCTATGCACTGTGTAATTTTATTTATTGTAACACTCATGTAGTTGATAATTTATCCGGAAATTTTGCAAAATGCCTTAATATTTCCGAAAAAATTTCATTGCATGTATCTCAAATATTTGTAAATTTCATGATATGCATTATTATTCCGAATTTGTTAAATTTAATTTTGTTTTGCCGAACCAAAGAATTTAAAAGCTTGTGGAATTATTTAAAATCGTTTTTGAAAAGAGTAAAGAAATAGTAAAAGAGGCGATTTAACCGTGAGTTCTTTATTTTCCGTTTTATTGTATGCAATTCAAGTGATTCTTCCGTTTTTAGGAATTATTATTGTTTACTATTGTTATCGTTCGCTGTTTGGGGGAATAAGCCCGGAGCGAAATTTGATTGCTTTAAAAAATTTAATGACAGGTGAAAAAATCCCCATTACATATTGGGAAAATTCTTTGGGAAGAGACAGGCATTGTGACGTGATTGTCGATAGCCCTACAGCTTCGAGAGATCACGCGGTTCTTTTCAGACGGGAAGAAGGGTGGATGATTTCAGACACCAATTCTAAGTGCGGTGTTTTTTTAAACGGAGATAAAATTGAAAAAAGCGAAAGAGTTGATTTGAAAGACGTAATACAAATAGGCGGAGTTGATTTTGAGCTTAATAAATCGGATATTTTGACTGATAAATTTAACAGAAAAAATTTTTCGTGTAAGTTTTATCCGATGCACTCTATTGTGTTTTTACTTAGTATATTTCAATTTTTGACTACATTGGAAGTTTCATTTTCTGCGGGTAAATTTGACTATAAGCCTTGGATTGTTTTTTTAATTCTTTCATTAGGGACATGGTTTTTACTTTTTGTGTCTTCGGTTATTTTTAAAAGAGTTAATTTTGAAATAGAAATTCTGGGAATTTTTTTTAGCGGAATAGGAATAATTTCTCTTTGTTCCGTAGATATCGAACAGGCGTATGTTCAACTTGCAGCACTTGGAATAGGAATTATATTTTTCGAATTTATGATATTTTTTTTAAAGAACCCTGATATTGCGATGAAATTTAGACCTTATGTGGCATTCTTGGCTATTGCGATTTTGGTTGTCAATCTTATTTTCGGAAAAGTAAAAAACGGTTCGCAAAATTGGATTATAATTGGTCCGGTTTCGTTTCAGCCTTCTGAATTTGTAAAAGTAGCTTTCATATTTTTCGGAACTTCTACGCTGCAGGGCATTCAAACAACAAAAAATCTTACAGGTTTTATACTTTTTTCCGCAGTGTGCATGGGAGCACTTTTTGTAATGGGAGATTTTGGTACGGCTTGCGTGTTTTTTGTTACATTTTTGTTGATATCATTTATGCGTTCGGGAAGCATAAGAACTGTCTTTCTTACATGCACTGCAGCAGCCTTGGGATTTTTTTTGATACTTAAATTTAAACCGTACATAGTTACTCGTTTTTCTGCCTGGAGACATGTTTGGGAACACGTAAATGATATAGGCTATCAACAGACGAGAGTTCTTACTTATTCGGCCAGCGGAGGACTTATTGGACTCGGAATCGGCAAAGGATGTTTAAAATACGTTTTTGCTGCACCCAGTGATTTGGTTTTTGGAATGCTCTGCGAAGAATGGGGTCTTTTAATGGCCTTGACTGCGTTGATTGGTATTGCTTTTCTTGGAATTTATGCACGAAAAGTAAGTGCAAGGAGCAGATCTGCATTTTACGCCATAGCTTCTTGTTGCTGTGCAGGTATGTTAATATTTCAAATGATGATGAATGTTTTCGGAGTAGTTGATATCTTACCTCTTACCGGAATAACTCTTCCGTTTATCAGTTTGGGAGGTTCAAGTATGGTTTCTGCTTGGGGATTGTTGGCATTCATTAAGGTTTCCGATGAAAGAACTTATGGACTTAAAAGATAAATAAAATGTGAGGTGGATTATGAAAAACACTAAATCACGTTCGATAGTGCTTTATTTTGTCATACTTTCTTTTTTTACAGGATTAGGATTTTTTATCTGTGATTTTGTTAAAGAAGCTGATGTTTGGGCATTTTCTTCGATTAATCGTCACCTCTATGAAGGCTCTATGTCGGGAGGGAAAATATCTGACTGTAATAATACTATTTTAGCTCAAACCGTTAATGGGAAAAGAATATATAGTGAAGACGAAAACATCCGTAAAGCGGTTTTGCACGTTGTCGGAGACGGCTTAGTTTTTATACCTACATCTGTTCAGAGTAGATACACTGCCCAGCTTTTTGGATATAATATTGTGACGGGTTTCGGAGCTCCGAAAAATTTAAATATGAATAAAAATATAAAATTGACAATTGACAGCAATGTATGCAGTGATGTTTCCAAAAGTTTTAAAGACAATAAAGGTGCCGCTGTAGCCTATAACTATTTGACGGGTGAATTGCTTTGCATGGTAAGTCTTCCTACGTATGATGTAAACAATCGACCTGATTTTACGAAAAATGCGGAAAAATACGAAGGCGTTTACCTTAATCGAGCTATTTCTTCATCTTATACGCCGGGTTCAATATTTAAAATCTTTACCACAATCGCCGGAATTGATTGTATCAAAGGTTTAGAAAGCAGAAAATTTTCATGTAATAAAGTCAAAGTTATAAATGGAGAAAAAGTAACGTGCATGAAAAGTCACGGAACAATAGGACTGAAAGAAGGGTTTTCAAAATCCTGTGATATTGTTTTTGGAGACATAGGTGTCGAACTCGGAAAAGACGTTATGAAGAGAAAAATGGAAGAAATGGGGTTTAATACGCCTCAGTATTTTGATGTAATAGAAACAGCTAAAAGCGAATACGATGTTTCCAAAGCTTCCGATGCGGATTTGGCGTGGTCGGCAATCGGTCAGTATAAAGATAAAGTTAATCCCATGCACATGCTGAAAATTATGGGAGCTATTGCTAATCAAGGAATATCAAACGAACCTTTTTTGGTAAAATCTGTGTCGTCGGAAGGAAGTTTTACGCCACTTCAATTTTCAAAATGCGAAAGTAAACAAATAATTAATCCTTCTACAGCTGATAAGCTTAAAGAAATAATGCGTTATACCATGAAAAATCAATATGGGGATTCACTTTTTCCGGGAGTAACAATGTGTGCGAAAACAGGTACCGCTGAAGTCGGTGAAGGAAAGCTTCCTCACGGTTGGATGGTTGGCTTTTCGTACGACAAAAAATTTCCTATTGCATTTGCCGTAATAGTTGAAAATGGAGATTTTGGTATAAAATCCGCAGGACCTATAGCGTCTGTCATGATAAAATCTTTGCATTCGAAATTTTTAAATAATAAATTTGTTTAAAATTAAAATATACTTGACTATTTTATTCTTTTGATATAGCATAACTTTGTAAAATTAAATTTGAAAGGGTGGTATTTATGAGTGAATATGTATTACAAACACATGAACTGACAAAAACCTATGCTCGTAAGAATGCTGTTGACCACATAAATTTAAAAATTCGTAAGGGCGATATTTATGGATTTATAGGTAAAAACGGCGCGGGAAAAACAACTACTATTAAAATGATAGTGGGTTTGAGCAATCCTACTTCGGGCGAAATTGAACTCTTTGGAAGTACAGACCTTAACGAAGGAAGGAAAAGAATAGGTACTGTTATAGAAAATCCTGCACTTTATCCTTATCTTAGCGCAAGGCAAAATATAGAAGTTCAAAGAATAATGAAAGGTGTAACCGACAAGAGCATAACCGATGATTTGCTTGAAATAGTTGGACTGAAAGACACAGGAAGAAAAAAAGCAAAGAATTTTTCATTAGGTATGAAACAACGTTTGGCGATTGCTTTGGCACTCGTCGGAGACCCCGAATTCTTGCTTTTGGACGAGCCGATTAACGGTCTTGATCCTACAGGAATAAAAGACATCAGAGAATTAATTCTTAAACTTAACCGTGAAGCCGGTATAACCGTATTGATATCGAGCCATATACTTGGAGAACTCGCAAAAATATCTACGTCTTACGGTGTTATCAGTAATGGTGTATTGATTGAACAGTTTACAGCTGAAGAGCTTA
>CABUYS010000062.1 GCA_902495835.1 uncultured Oscillospiraceae bacterium
AGATTTAAACGAAAATGAATTCGAAAAAGTATCAGGAGGAATGAATAAAAATACAAAGTCGGTAAAACTCAGAGATGATGAAGTGATACCCGATGGCGGTTGGAACGGCCGGCCTGAACATAATTTTAAATGTATTGATTGTGGATACCGATTTTCTAGCTGTTCGCCAAAGCGTTGTCCTAAATGTGGGGGATTGTGTAGATTACGTCGTTTAGACGAATAACAAAAAATTAAAATTGAGGAGAGATAAACATGGAAAATAAAAATTTAAATGAAGTTAAAGATTTAAACGAAAACGAAGTTGAAAAAGTTACCGGAGGAGATAACCAAATTGAAAGAAGACTAAAGGATGAACTTCTTAAGCATAAGCCCTATGAAAAAAAATACGAGGAAGTTCCTTATGAACATAAGTGTATTGGTTGCGGAAGAATATTTGTTAAGTACTATCCTAAAGATATGATTCCGAACCTTGCTTATATTTGTGATGAATGCAAGGCTAAAGAAGATAAAGGTATGGAAAGGCATAAAAAAATTCAGAAATATTAGAAATAACGGATAACAAAAATTAGGAGGAATAGGAATGGAAAATTTAAACGAAAATGAAGTAGAAAAAGTAGCCGGAGGGGCTGATACTCCACGTGATAAAAAGATTGGAGAAATCATCTCAAAAATAAAACTGCCACCACGTCACAAAGTAAAAATTTTTTGTCATGAATGCCGTAAATCTTATGATCGGTGGATGCCATCTGATTTTTATGGGATTCTTAGATGCCCAAAATGTAGATCAAGAGCTGTTCATATTGAACATACTGACGAAGTTGAAACAAAAAATTAAAATCGAGGAGGAATAAACATGGAAAACGAAAACAAAGTTGAAAATTTAAACAAAAATGAAATTAGAAATTTAAACGATAACGAAGTCAATGAAGTGTCTGGAGGAGTGTCGATAGCTGAAAAATTAAAATATAGGCGTAAACCTTCCGGGTTAATTAATGATTTCGGCCCGATATTTCGCGAAGAAAATTGCAGGGTATGCGGAAAACCGATTACAGTACGGTATGCTCGGCCACCAATGGAGGGTTGCCCTGATTGCATTTGTGATGAGTGTGCAAAAAAAGAACGAGAAAAGGAAAGAGAAGCAAAAACACAGTAACAATGTTATATTTTAAAAAATCAAATAGCAGAGAATACTATAAAATGACGTTGTAGTAAGAATGTGCGGTGTGACAAAAAATCACATCGTACATCGATATTCGTAACTGAAATTTTTAAAAAAGAACAGAGTGATATAAATGGAAAAATTAAATGAAATCGAAGAAGAAGTTTTTAATGAAATTTCGGGAGGTACTGATGTTTTAAACGCATATCCTAAAAATAGCGAAAGTCTGAATAACAATTTTACAGTTTCAGGCAGAAAAAATAAATGCAAAAGATGCGGCAAAGAATATATAACACCGCCTGATTTTCAACGTTTTGCGAAAACAGGGTATAAATATTCGCCGTGGATTTACTGCAAAAAATGCCAAGACGAACTTTTAAAGGAAGAGAAAAAAATTTAAAATTTTACGAAAGATAAGGAAGTGTTTAAAATGAAAGGAATGAATAATAGTAGAGAAAATTTAGAAAAAAGCTTAATGGAAGTCACAGGCGGAGCGGCTGAAACCGATTTAGTGCCTGTTAAAGAAAAAAGTTCGGAGCTTATTCCAAAGCCCAGTTCTAAAACTTTTATATGTAGGGTGTGTAAAAAAGAGTATCCTTCTCCGGATGGCAAATTTCGTTTGATGTGTGATAAGTGCTTTGAAATGTGGAATAAAGGAGTACAGGGTGTCAAAAATAAAGATATCACGCAAACAAAGTAAAAAATATAAATTAATAGAAATAGAGACTAAAAAGTTTAAAATTAAAACTTTATGATAAATAAAGGAGTGTTTAAAATGGAAAAGATGAGTAACAATGAGCTTGAAAACAAATTAACAGAAGTTACAGGCGGAGCGGGTAATGCTGGCGATAAAGGGAAAAAATCAGAGCTTACCCCAAAGCCCGATTCTAAAACTATTACATGTATTTTTTGTAAAAAAGAGTATCCTTCTACGGATGATAAAGTTCGTAAGTATAAGTTTTATATATGTGAAAAGTGCAAAAAAAATTTAAGTGTGCTTGCTAGTGACTAAAAATAAAGGCGTCACACAAATAAAGTGATTTAAAATAAAAACATAAATATAAAGAATAAAAAATCTAAAATTAAAATTTTATGAAAAATAAAGGAGTGTTTAAAATGAAAGGAATGAATAATAGTAGAGAAAAATTAGAAAGCGGATTAATGAAAGTCACAGGCGGAGCGGCTGAAACTGATTTGGTAACGATTAAAAATAAAGAATTGGGGCTTGTTCCTGAAACGTGCCACAAGCGTATGTGTAACATGTGTCACAAAACTATATCAGAATATTGTCAACCCGGAGTTATTCCGGTAACAGAACCTATTTGTGATAAATGCAAAGAATCACGTGATAAAAAATTTTTATCTTCTTCGAAGGAAAAGAATAAAAAAATTTAAAATTAAAATTTTATGGAAGATAAAGGAGTGTTTAAGATGGAAGGAATGGATAATAGTAGAGAAAAATTAGAGAAAAGTTTAATGGAAGTCACAGGCGGAGCGGCTAAAACCGATTTAATACCCACTAATGGGAAAAATTTAAAACTAATTCCAAAACCTGATTTTGATTCTAATAGCGCTACATGCATAGTGTGTAATAAAAAATGTCTTTCTTCACATGGTGAAGTCCCGAAAGGTTACAGCTATGTATGTAGCAGATGCAGAGAGCGTATGCGTAAAGAACTCCCGAGCCAAATAATGAAGTAAAAAACATAGATTAATAAAGATATAGATTAGAAAATTAAAATTTTATGATAAATAAAAAGGAGTGTTTAAGATGGAAGGAATGGACAACAATAGGAAAGAATTAAAAGAGAGCAGATTAATGGAAGTTACAGGCGGAGCGGCTGAAACTGATTCAGTGCCTGCTAATAAAGAAAAAAGTTCAGAACTCGTCCCAAAGTCCGATTTTAAAACTGTTACATGTATGCTCTGTAAAAGAAAGTTTGACTTTCCGGTTCTTCCAATAAAAGAAAAGACTTCTTCTATGGCGTTTTCAAATTCAGAGAAATATAAAAATTTTGAAAAATGTCGAAATTATGTATGTTCTAAATGTTATGAAATATTATACCCACAACGATTCCCGAGATTTAGGACTATGAAATAATCAGAGGTAAAAACATTATGCAAACAAACTAACTAAAGTAAAAATATAAATTAATAAAGGGGGCGGATAGATATGTCGGATATAGAAAATTTTGAGGGCATATTGAACAATGAAAAACTTGATGAAGTATCTGCAGGAACAGGAATAGACGCAGATTTGCCTGAAGTGGACTTAACGTGCCCCGTGTGTGGAAAAGTAACACCAAAGAAGGTAAAGATATGCGATTGCCCTTCACGTTTGATTGGAAGTCATATGTTCAACGTTTCGCTTTGCAAAGACTGTGAGGAGAAAAATAGAAAAGGAATTCTTGAAAAAGAAATAGAATTCGAAGACATAGGAAATGGTAAAAAATGGATAGTTGGATGGAAAGGTAATCACTGATTTGCAGTGCACTCATAAAAAATCAAAACTAAAAAAATATAATTGATTCAAAATTCATTTTATAAAACCGGTATTTAAAATTAAAAAATTTTTTTATTTTATCTGAAGTTAAAATTTTAACTTAGAAATAGAAATCAAATTTTTTAAAGCGCCGATATTTGTAAAAATTGGGATAAAACGGCGCTTTTTGTTTATATATTTACTTTTTTGAATTGCCTATATATCTTTTAAATACTATAATAATTCTAATGCGCCTGTTACTTTAAAGTCGAAAAATAGTGAATGGAAAAATTTTTGCTCTTGCAAGAAATTCATTATTTCGATATACTCATATATGTGTTGCAATATAATCTAAGTGAGTAATAAATTTAACCGGCGTAAACGATTTTACATACTACAGGAGGAATATTATGTTATCAGCGGGAGATTTCAGAAACGGTTCTACATTTGAATTAGACGGAAATGTTGTTTCAATCGTTGAATTTCAGCATGTTAAACCGGGAAAAGGAGCAGCCTTTGTCAGAGCAAAAATAAAAAATGTCATGACAGGAGCCGTAACCGAGCGTACATTTAACCCAAGCGATAAGTATCAAGAAGCTTTTATTGAAAGACGTGAAATGCAATATCTCTATAATGACGGAGGTTTGTACTATTTCATGGATAACAAAACCTTTGAACAAATTCCTATCAGTGCGTCTGTTTTAGGAAGCAATTTCAAATTTGTAAAAGAAAATATGGTGTGTAAAGTTCTTTCTCATAAAGGTAATGTTTTCGGAGTAGAGCCACCGCTCTTTGTTGAGCTCCTCGTTACCAAAACTGATGCGGGATTCAAAGGAGATACTGCTACAAACGCTACAAAGCCCGCCACACTTGAAACAGGTGCAGAAATAAAAGTTCCTCTCTTCGTAAACGAAGGAGATATGATAAAAATCGACACCAGAACCGGTGAATATATGGAACGAGCTTAAGAATAATATAAATACACTTAAAAATTAGGAGGAAAAAAATAATGACTATTAAAGAAAAAGCAGCTTATGTTAAAGGCTTATTTTCAGGACTTGAATTTGATGAAGACAAAAAGGAAACAAAATTATTAAAAGCTATCGTAGATTGGATGAGTGATGTTTCTGTTTCTTTAGGAAACATTGACGAAGACGTTGATGATATTTGCGGACAACTCGATGCTCTCGATAAAGATTTATCCGATGTTGAAGAAGAGGTTTACGGTGAATGCGAATGCGATTCCGACTGTGACGAAGATTGTTCTTGCGGATGCGGCGGAGATGAAGAATTTTATGAAGTAACATGCCCTTCATGCGGAGAAAAAATCTGTTTGTCCGAAAGCATTTTAATGGACGAAGAAATGAACTGCCCGAAATGCGGAGAAATTTTGGAATTTGATTTAAGTGATTGTTGCGATTGCGGATGCGATTGTGAACCTGAATGCGAATGCGATTCCGACTGCGATTGCGGTTGCAGCTGCAGCGACGAAAAATAGATTTGGTAATAGCGTATTTCATAAATTAAAGAACTATATTTAAAAAATTGTGCGCAACTTTAATTTTTTAGTTGCGCAATTTATTTATTTAGTGTAAATTATATGTTTGGAAGGGTGTTTGAGATGAAAACGTTTTTAAAAATATTCAAAATTAGTATAATTTTTTCAATTGTAGCTATTTTGTTTTCCGGATGTTCCGTAAAAGACCCATCTGAACAAAATAAATTTAGAGTCGGAATGGAATGCGCTTATGCTCCTTTTAACTGGATTCAGCCAAACGAAAAAGGCGGAGCGGTTAAAATTTCAGGAGGATGGTATGCTTGCGGATATGACGTTTATATGGCAAAGTTGATAGCTCAAAAAATGGGAAAAACGCTTGAGATTGTAAAAATTGATTGGGATGGTTTGCTTCCGGCACTGACTTCTGGAAAAATCGACGCAATTATTGCAGGCATGTCCGCAACCGAAGAAAGGCGTAAAGCAATTGACTTTACAGATAATTATTACACGTCGAATATAGTTGTGGTTTTGAAAAAAGACAGCCCTTACGCGTCAGCTAAAAGTCTTGAGGATTTAAGAGGAGCGAAAATTACTGGTCAGCTAAGTACGGTTCATTATGATTTTATCGACCAGATTCCCGAGGTGCAAAAAAAGACTGCTATGGAAGACTTTTCTTCAATGGTTTCGGCAGTTACGGCAGGTAAAGTTGACGGGTATGTCAGTGAAAAGCCTGCGGCCATGAGTGCTGTTTACACAAATCCTTCGCTTACATATGTAGAATTTGAACGCGGAAAAGGTTTTGATTTTTCTCAAAGCGAAGTTGCGATTGCTATAGGCGTGAGAAAAGGAAATAAGATTAAAGAAGAAATAAATTCCGTTTTGCTTTCTATCGACGAAGAAACTAAGGATAATTTGATGAATGAAGCAGTAAAGAATCAACCTGCTTCGGGAAATTAATTTTGAGGGGGTATTGACTGAAATTATGGACAGAACGTTTTTCGGTTGGATTTGGTACATACTGGAACACTACGGAGAGTGGTTTTTAAGAGGCACAATTACTACTTTGGAAATCGCACTTTTAGGTACCGTTATAGGATTTTTAATAGGATTAGGTTTAGGTTCAGTAAGAACAATTCCTAAGCCAAGAAATAAATTTAGACAAGTATGCATGTCTGTTGTTAATGCTTTGATAACTTGTTATGTTGAAATTTTCAGAGGAACGCCTATGATGGTACAAGCTATAGTTTTGTATTTTGGAATGCAGGAATTCATGGGGGTCGATTTTAAACCTACCGTTGCGGGTATAATAATTGTTTCGATAAACACCGGAGCATATATGGTTGAAGTTGTCAGGGGAGGTATTCAAAGCGTAGACCCCGGTCAGATGGAAGCCGCAAAATCTATAGGTATGACTCACGGACAGGCTATGATAAACATTATTTTACCTCAAACCATACGCAACATATTGCCTGCGACAGGAAATGAATTCATTATAAATATAAAAGACACCTCTGTACTTAATGTTATATCCGTAACCGAACTTTTCTTTGTTACAAAATCAATAAAAGGCGCAATTTTCCGTACATACGAAACGTTTATCGTTGCGGCAATTATTTATTTTTTACTTACGCTTACAGTTACAAGGCTGCTTAAACTTTTAGAGAAGCGTATGGACGGGCCACAGGAATTTATTCCTACTTCATCTACTATGCCAATCGTTTTTATGAAAAAGTCAGGTGATAAATAAAATGGAAAGTATTATAAAAATAAATAATTTACGTAAATCATTTGGAGAATCAGTTGTTTTAAAGGGAATAGACTTTAGAATAAACAAAGGCGACGTTTCGTGTATTATAGGGCCTTCGGGTTCGGGAAAATCCACGTTTCTTCGGTGTATAAACTTACTTGAAATCCCGACATCAGGCGAGATACTTTACAAAGGCGAAAATGTTTTAAATCGTAATTATAACGTAGATATGTATCGTTCCAAAGTCGGTATGGTATTCCAGCAGTTTAATCTTTTTAACAATCTTAATGTTCTGGAAAACTGTATGGTGGGGCAAATAAAGGTTTTAAAAAAGGGACACAGCGAAGCAAGAAAAAATGCTTTGAAGTTTTTGGAAAAGGTTCAGATGTCTAAATTCGTCGACGCTAAACCCAAACAGTTGTCGGGAGGTCAAAAGCAAAGGGTTGCAATAGCAAGAGCTCTTGCCATGGATCCCGAAGTACTTTTGTTTGACGAACCTACTTCAGCGCTTGACCCCGAAACCGTAGGCGAAGTTTTAAAGGTAATGAAAAGTCTTGCGGAATATCATATGACTATGATTATAGTCACTCACGAAATGGCTTTTGCAAAAGAAGTTTCCAATAGAATAGTTTTTATGGATGACGGAGTAATCTGCGAAGAAGGAACTCCTGAACAAATACTTGTAAATCCTCAAAACGAACGTACAAAAAATTTCCTCTATAGATTTATAGTTGGAGAATCAAGCTGATATCGTAATCACGTGTGAAAAAATTCATATAAAAAACTTTATATTGATGTAAAAAGACCGGCTGTCTTAAAGACTGCCGGTTTTAGTTATGTTTTAACCCAAAGAACTATGCGAAGCATAGTTCAAAAACCGCGCGCTAAGCGCGTGGGATTAGGACTTAAGTACAAACAACACCTTTTAGAATA
>CABUYS010000063.1 GCA_902495835.1 uncultured Oscillospiraceae bacterium
AACGACCATTCCACCCGGGTGCTGACCTGTAGTGCGTTTAACTCCCGTGCATCCTTCAGCGAGGCGTATAGTTTCTGCTTTGCCGAGAGAAAAACCTCTTTCTTCGGCGTATTTTTTTGTAAATCCGATACCTGTTTTTGTTGCTATGGTTCCGATTGTTCCCGCTTTGAAAACGTTGTCTTTTCCAAAAAGTGTTTCGGTGTATCTGTGTGCGTCGTTTTGATATTCTCCTGAGAAGTTAAGGTCTATATCTGGTGTTTTGTCACCGTCGAAACCAAGGAATGTTTCAAAAGGTATGTCATGGCCGTCTTGTTTTAAGTTTTCGCCGCATTTTGGGCATTTTTTATGAGGCAAATCAAATCCTGAACCGTAGCTGCCGTCAGTTATAAATTCGCTGTATTTGCATTTTGGGCAAAGATAGTGCGGAACTAAAGGATTTACTTCTGAAATTCCAGACATAGTTGCGACGAACGAAGAACCTACCGAACCTCTCGAACCTACGAGATAACCGTGTTTTTCCGAATCCGCAACTAATTTTTGAGCTACCATGTAAAGTACTGAAAATCCGTGTTTGGTTATGGAGCCGAGTTCTTTTTCGAGTCTTTTTTTAACTATTTCGGGCAAAGGGTCGCCGTATGTTTTTTTTGCTCGTTCCCACGTGATTTCCACAAGTTCTTTTTCTGCACCCGGTATAAACGGAGGGAAGACTCCCGGTGGTATCGGCGAAATAAAGTCTACGGAGTCAGCTATTTTATTTGTATTTTCCACGACAACTTCATAAGCTTTTTCTTTTCCTAGATATGAAAATTCTTCAAGCATTTCAGCTGTTGTATGGAAGTAAAGCGGAGCTTGATTATCCGCGTCGGCGTAACCTTGACCTGCCATGAGTATTTTTCTGTACTCGGAATCTTGCGGGTCGAGGAAATGTACGTCTCCCGTAGCAACGACGGGTATGTTGAGCGTTTCTCCTATTTTTAATATTGTTCGATTAAAATCTTGAAGTTGTGTAACGGTTTTTGCGATTCCTTCTCTTAGCATAAAAGAATTGTTTCCAATAGGCTGAATTTCAAGATAATCGTAAATTTTAGCAATTTCCAAAAGGTCTGACCAAGGTCTGCCGCCCGTTACTGCTCTGAAAAGTTCCCCTGCCTCGCACGCACTACCTATAATCAGTCCCTCGCGGTACTTTTGAAGCATGCTTTTTGGAATACGCGGTTTTTTGTAAAAATAATCAAGGTGAGCCATGGAAATCAAACGATAAAGATTTTTAAGACCGATTTGATTTTTTACAAGTATAGTCATATGGTGAGAAACTGCTTTTTTAGGGTCATTTCCCGAAAGAGAAGTATTTATTTTTTGAAGAGAAGAAATATTTTTTGTTTTTTCCGACATATTCAAAAGCTCAATAAAGATGTAAGCCAAAGCTCTTGCGTCGTCGCACGCTCTGTGATGGTTAAAACTTGGAATTTTCAAATATTTTGCCACGGTATCGAGCTTGTGATTTTTAATGCTCATTATAAGTGCACGGCTCATTGGAACGGTATCGGCATACGTGAAATTAAATTCAATGTTTTCGCGTTTTGCAGTTGCTTTTACAAATGATACGTCAAAATTTGCATTATGAGCTATAAGCACAGGGGAATCTCCGCAAAAATCAATAAATTTTTGCAAAGCTTCTTTTTGATTTGGAGCGTTTTCCAGCATTTTATCGGTAATTCCCGTAAGTTCGGTTGTTTTTTCTTCGATTGGCATTCCGGGGTCTGCAAATGTTCCGAATTCTTCTACAATTTGGCGGTTCTTTACTCGAATCGCTCCGATTTCTATTATTTTATCCGAATTTGCATTAAGACCTGTGGTTTCAAGGTCAAAACAGATATATTCTTCATCGAAGCTCCGCTCTGCATCGCCTGTTACAATCGGTAGCATATCATTTACAAAATAAGCTTCAACGCCGTATATGATTTTCATATTTCCGCCGTTTTTGTTTAAGGAATTCACAGTGTTCATCGCTTCAGGGTAAGCCTGAGCAACACCGTGGTCAGTTATTGCGACAGCGCTGTGACCCCAATCGTTAGCTCTGTTGATAAGTTCTGCGGCGGGATTAATTCCGTCCATTGCGGACATATTTGTATGAAGATGAAGCTCCACGCGCTTTTTTGGAGCATTGTCCGAAATTTTTGTTGTCTGTATTAAGTTTATTGATTTGGGACGCATTACAATTTCTTTTTCGTATTTATCTTCAGAAAGCTCACCGTAGACTAATATGGCAGTGCCTTTTTTAAGTTTTTCGAGATATGAACTTTGTTTTTTGTTTTCTATTATTTTAAGAATTAAAGAGCCCGTGTAATCGGTTATGTAGACGCTGAAAATAATTTTACTGCCGTCGCGTGTTTCGTGAGAATCCGTAAAAAATATTTTACCCCACACGACCGCATTTGGCATTTGCGGGTCGATTTCACGAATAGATATGGGTTCTTTTTTTATTGCGTTTCCGTAAAGAAGCTTTGCCGAAGAAATGACAGGTTGAGGATAAAGTGTTTCTTTTGTTCTTATTTCTATTTCAGGGATTTGAAAATCAGCTTCTTTTTCTTCTTCTTTTTTTTCAATAGCAGGTTCGGGAATTGTAATATTATCAACATAATCATTTTGAGGTTTAGAAACTTCTTTTACCGGAGTTTCTTTGAAGATTACCTGTACGGACTTATTTAATTTTTGGGATATCAACATTGAAAGCTCTTTATCTGTACTTTTTTGAGTTAATAGATCTTTTCCGCCGTGAAAGAGATTTATTTCAACAATATTTTCAGAAATGTTGAAAGAAGCATTACTTAAAATTTTGGAGATTGAACGTGATTTTTCCGAAACTTCTTTTAGGGCTTGAGAGATAGCGTTTTCGCTGTTTTCGGGGGGCTTTTCTTGATTTTCCGAAACGTTTATTTTTACGTTTGAAAGTTTAAGGTTACAGTCAAGTAATAAGGCTTCACAGAAAGATATGTCATCCTGCGAAACCGAATCTTTTGATATTAAATTAATAACGATACTTCGTGATTTTTTATCTATGTTCAAAGAATCTATAAAGGCGTTTGAAATAGACTCTTTTGCGGAATTTATTTTAAAAATATCTTTGAATTTTTTCAAGTGTGAATGGCTCCTTGGTGCTTAATTTTTTTATGTTTTGAATTTTAAATAGTATAATTTTTCATCTTTTTACGCCACGAAAATTTAAGTATTAGCATTATTTTTTTGATGCCATGTTGTTTATTTCGTTTACAAGCTTGTTTACGAGATTTTCTTCTTCAACTTTTTAAAAGCTTTACCTTTTTTTGAATACAACGCCAATGCCGATTTTCTTAACTTTACTGAGTTTGTTAACGACGCAGTCCGCAGTTCTTTGTATCTTAAGAATTTTAAGATATTTAATATAAATACCATATCCATGGACGCCTGCAATACGTGTGTCGGTTTTTGCTTTATAGTGTTCATCAAAGACGCAGTATACGGATCTTTGTGTCATGAAAATCTCAAAATATTTATAAATATCGTATCTGTAGCTGCCCACAATGTCGATGTAGGTTTTTACTCATTAAATTTGTTAACGATACATCTCACGGTTCTTTGTGTCATGAGAATCTAGATATTTGCATTGTTTTTGAATGCCATGTTGTTTATTTTGTTCACAAGTTTGTTTACGAGATTTTATTCTTCAACTTTTTAAATATAATACTATATATGTCGCCACCTGCAATACGAATGTCGGTTTTTGCTTTATAGTGTTCATCAACAACTTAGTCCACAACTTTCTGTATCACGAGAATTTAAGTATTTGAATTATTTTTTGAATGCCATGTTGTTTATTTCATTTGTCAACTTTTTTAGATTCACTGAATTCATTAACGACACATCCTAGGACTTTTGCGCCACGAAAATTTAAATGTTCGCAATTCTTAAATATAAACCATATTCGTCGATACCTGCAATACGTGTGTCAGCTTTTGCTTTACGGTGTTCATCAAAGACGCAGTCCACAGATCTTTGTATCATGAAAATTTAAGTATTCACATTATTTTTCAGAGGTCATGTTTTTTATCTCGCTTACAAGCTCTTTTACAAGATTTTCTTCTTCAACTTTTTTAAAAACTTTACCTTTTTTAAAAATAACGCCATACCCATCGCCGCCTGCAATGCCGATGTCAGCTTCTTTGGCCTCTCCCGGTCCGTTAACTACGCAGCCCATCACAGCTACCTTCAGATTACTCTTATTGTTTTCGAGCAAATTTTCAATTTCTTTGGCAATTTTTATAATGTCAATTCTCGTTCTTCCGCAGGTCGGGCATGAAATAAAAGTTATACCGCATTCTCGAAGTTCAAGGGCTTTAAGTATGTTAAATCCCGCTTTAACTTCTTCGATAGGGTCGTCGGTAAGAGTAACTCTTATGGTATCGCCGATGCCGTCAAGCAGTAAAGAGCCTATTCCAATTGCTGATTTTATGGTACCCATTGTTTTAGTTCCTGCTTCTGTGACGCCTAGGTGAAGAGGATAGTTACATTTTTCTGCAATCATTCGGTAGCTTTCCGCCATACGTCTGACAGAAGAAGATTTAATTGAAATAACTATGTCATTAAAATCAAATTTTTCTAGCAAATTTGCGTTGTAAAGAGCACTTTCGCACATGGCTTCGGGAGTCGGGCCCGAATATTTTTCAAGTATTTTTCTTTCAACAGACCCCGAGTTAACGCCTATTCTTATCGGAATATTTTTATTTTTGCAAGCTATTGCTACAGCTTTTATTTTGTCTTCGTTTCCGATATTACCGGGATTAATTCTTATTTTGTCAATGCCTGCCGCGACTGATTCAAGAGCAAGCTTGTAATCAAAATGAATATCCGCAACAAGCGGTATGTCAACAGCGTTTTTTATTGCGTCTATAAGTTTTATTGAATCCTTATCGGGAATTGCAATTCTTAAAATTTCACAACCTGCCTGTTTTAGTTTTATAGCTTGTTTTACGCTGTTTTCAATGTCATATGAAGGAATGCTCAGCATTGACTGGACTAAAATCGGGTTGTTGCCGCCTATTTTAAGGTTTCCTATTTTAACTTCATTTGAGTGTCTTCTCATAATATTTTTCCTTGTCTTATTTTCAAGCTTTGTATTTGATAAGTTTTAAAAAAATTTAATTTTATCGCAGTCTTAAATTTTTCCGAGCAATCGGAGTATATCACTGTAAGAGATGTAAATCATAAGTGCAATAAAAAGGAAAAATCCGAGTGCATGAATCCAACCTTCGTATTTTTGATTTACTTTTTTTCTTGTTATCATTTCAAACAGTAAGAAAATCAAGCGTCCGCCGTCAAGAGCGGGGAGAGGGAGAAGATTTACAATTCCGAGGTTAATAGTTATCATAGCCATTATCGAAACAATGTTGTTTACGGCGTCCCAAATGCTTGTTTGAAGACCTGTTGAAGCTGCTTCGCCAATAACCGAAGCGATTCCTATAGGGCCTGTCATGTTTGAAACCGCAAATTTACCCGTTATGATTCCTATCAAACTTGCCCAGACTATTTTAACTGTTGAAAGAGTATCAAGCCACGTTTGACGTACAAGAGTTAAGAAATTTTTATCCAATGTTGTAAGTTTAAAATCGGGTTTATTTACGGCTTTGCCGCTGTTTGTTATAACTTTTTCAAAGTGAACGTCTTTAATTTCGGTTACTTCGCCGCCGCGTTTTACTTGGATGTTAAAATTATTTTTTTCATCGGAAGACAAATCAAAATATAAATCTTTGTAAGTAAATACGGGAGAACCGTTGACTTTTAAAATTTTGTCTCCTGCCATAAGTCCGCACGAGGATGATACTGCATTTTCAACGAAGCAGTCCACGGTTGTGGTTATAAATTTCGGGCTTTGAACAAGAAGAGCCATAGTCATTAAAAATCCCAAAACAAGATTCATGATTGCCCCGAAAGATATTATAATGAATCTTTGCCAAGATTTTTTTTGACCGAACGAACGAGGGTTATTGCTGTCGGTGTCTTCGCCTTCCATTTCGCAAAAACCGCCTATCGGAAAAATTCTTAAAGAAAACAAAGTTTCGCCTTTTTGAATTTTAAATATTTTCGGACCCATTCCGATGGCGAATTCATTTACTTTTACTCCAAATTTTTTTGCCCAGAAAAAATGTCCGAACTCATGAGCCAATACTATAAGATTAAATAAAATTATTCCAACAATAATTAATAATATTGCCAAATTACCCACTCCTTGAAATTATACTTTTAACTAATTATACACAATTTTGATTTGATATCAATATTTTATAAGTTATTTTATCAGTGTAAAATTTTGATTTTTATATGCAATATCAAAATATAAATTTTTTCTTTGCTTTTTCAAATTACATGCTAAGTAAGCTAAATTGAAATCAAAACAATTCTTTTATGAAATTCCTTGCAATTTCATCAATGCGTAAAATTTCACTTAACGAATCGGGATTTTTTTCATTTCCGAAATTATCTACAGCTGCTTTCACTGCGGGAATTATATCACAAAATTTTATTTTTCCGCTTAAAAATAACTCTACGGCTTCTTCGTTCGCGGCGTTCAAAACAATCGGTGCACATGAATTTTCACGTATCGCCTTGCGGCATAAATCTATTGCTTCAAACGTGTCTGTGTCGGGCTCGAAAAACGATAAATTTTTTATTTTCGAAAGATTAAGAGGGTTTACCGAAGACTTGAATCTTTCGGGATAAGTAAGAGCATATTGTATAGGAGTTTTCATGCTTGGAGTACCCATTTGTGCAATTACAGAACCGTCAACGAATTCAATCATTGAATGAATAATGCTTTCACGGTGAATAACAACGTCTATATCGCTCTCGAGCATGCCGAAAAGGTGAACTGCTTCGATTATTTCAAGACCCTTGTTCATCATTGTGGCACTGTCAACGGTTATTTTTGCACCCATTGACCAGCTTGGATGATTGAGAGCGTCTTTTACGGTTACTGTTTGGAGATCTTTTTTTGATTTCACGAAAAACGGTCCGCCTGATGCAGTTAAAATCAATTTAGATATGTTGTTTTTGTTTTCGCAGCCTTGCATACATTGAAAAATTGCACTGTGTTCACTGTCAACGGGAAGAATTTTCACGCCTTGTTTTGAAGCAAGAGACATTACTAAATTTCCTCCGGCAACAAGTGTTTCTTTGTTTGCAAGAGCAATGTCTTTTTTTGCTTTTATCGCTTGAACAGTGGGTTCAAGACCAATCATTCCCGAAACAGCCGTAACCACGCAATCGGCGGATTCACAACATGCCGCTTCGCAAAGTCCGTCTGTTCCTGATAAAATTTTCGTGGAAGTGTCTTTTACTTTTTGTTTTAACTCTTTTGCGAATTTTTCGTCAAAAACAGCAGCCGTTTCGGGTTTGAATTCTCTTATTTGTTTTTCAAGAAGCGATATATTTTTGTTGGCGGATAATGAAGATATTTTTATGTCTAATTCTCGAGCAACTTCCAAAGTTTGAGTCCCTATGGAACCGGTTGAGCCTAAGACAGATAAATTTTTTTTCAAGCTAATCACTCTTTTGATAAGTAGTATAATTTTGCGTGTTAATTAAAGCACAGATTTTTAATTTATAATAGGGAAAAACTTTAAAAACATGTACACGTAAGGAACAGTAGAAATAACGCTAGGTAATATGTTTTTTGCGAATAGTGAAGATCTTTTTATGCCCAATTCTTTGGCGACTTCCAAAGTTTGAGT
>CABUYS010000064.1 GCA_902495835.1 uncultured Oscillospiraceae bacterium
CATGTACACCTACCGTTATCCATACTACCAAAATATAGCATATCGCAGATTATGGGGTATTTAAAAGGGAAAAGTGCGATGATGATATTCGAAAGGCATTCAAATTTAAAATATAAATTTGGGAACAGACATTAGGATTAAACACTGCGACAATACAGAAATATATTAGATAGCAGGAAAAATAAAATCAGATTATGGACAAACTTAAAACTAAAGAATATGTAAACCCTTTTAAGGGTAGCAAGTAATCAGCCCTCTTCAGTTTGAACACAGTGCAAGCCAGCCGTCTTGATACGGCTGGCGCTATTGTGCTCTTATAGGGCTTTCCCATACCACGTCTCTTAGGCGTGGTCATGATTGTATGTAGAAAACCACGCGATGGTCGCGTGGTTCAGTGATAGCTTAAGCGATGTAACAAATAAAGTAAATTCAAAAATTTATTTTAAACCGACAATCTGGAAACTGATAAAGGAAAAAACAGTTTAATGATATTTCAAAGATTTGGGAATATGAAATTTGCATATAGGAATCGAGAATTTTGGTGCAAATGTTATTATGTGGATACGGCAGGGAAAAACACGAAGGCGATAAAGGAATACATAAAAAATCAGTTAAAACAAGATTGAGAAAGTGATCAATTAAGTTTATTTGATCCAAGAAATCCTTTTAAAGGGTAGCAAGTAACAAATGCATGGCTGTTAAGCTGGAAGTAAGCCACTTGTGGCTTGCCAGCAGCATTAGGGATATGCCCGAAAAGGAAATACCACCCGCTATGCGGGTGGATCTTTATTATTGTTTCTATTACATTTTTTAAACTTTACCGAATCACGCGACTATCGAATTGTTTTCTACATACAAAAAGTCACCCATTATTTGGGTGACAAATTTATTTGTGAAGATATACAATTTTATTGCTGATATCAATACGTATGGAAACATATCTCTTCAATTTTTTGCTTAAGATTTTTAAAATCATCTTCGACCAATGGCTTTTGATTGGGGTTTCTAAGTATTGCCGCAGGGTGAATTGTTGGCATCATAAGAATTTTTTTCTTTTGATAAAACTTTCCGTGATCTTTAGTTATTTTTATATTTGGGTCAATTATTTTGAGTGCAGCAATTCTTCCGACAGCAACAATAATTTTAGGTTTAAGAAGCATTGTTTGATTTCTAAGCCAATCTATGCAAAGTTCTTGCTCTTCGGGAAGAGGATCTCTATTTTTTGGAGGTCTGCATTTTACAATATTTGCTATGTAGATATTTTTTTCTCGGCTGAGGCCTATTTGCTTCAGCATAGCGTCGAGTAATTTACCGGACCTGCCTACAAATGGTTTTCCTTGTAAATCTTCGTTCTCACCGGGACCTTCGCCTATGAACATAACTTCGGAATTTGGATTCCCATCACCAAAAACCACGTTCGTTCTCGTTTCGCATAACGGACATTTCGTGCAATTTAAACATTCATTTTTTAATATTTCCCAAGATTCATACATTCGCCTTATTCACCTTATCACATAAATTTTTACACATTAAATCTAAATAATACAATATCGCCGTCTTGAATTACATATTCTTTTCCTTCGGAACGAACTAAACCTTTTTCTTTTGCGACTGTCATAGAACCGCACTCGATTAATTTTTCAAAAGAAATTACTTCGGCTCTTATAAATCCTCGTTCAAAATCCGAATGGATTTTTCCTGCCGCACCGGGAGCTTTGGTTCCTTTTTTTATTGTCCAGGCTCTTACTTCGGGTTTTCCGGCAGTAAGGTACGAGATCAATCCCAAAAGTTTATAACATGCCGAAATAAGTCTGTCGAGTCCTGATTTTTCAAGTCCTATATCTTTTAAAAATTCGATTTTTTCGTCTTGATCCATTTCAGAAATTTGCGCTTCTAACTCTGCACATATAGGAAGTGTTTCTGATTTTTCTTTTAGAGCTATTTTTTTAACTTTCATGTAATTGGCATTGGATTCAACATTTTCTGAAAAATCTTTTTCTGACATATTTGCCGCATATATCACAGGTTTTATTGTCAATAATCCTAATGTTTTTACGTATTCTTTTTCTTCTTCCGTGTATTCAAGTTCTTTCGCAAGATGACCTTGTTGAAGATTGTTTAAAATTTTTTGACACAGCTCTAAGTCTGCTATGTATTTTTTATCTGATTTAATTAACTTTTCAATTTTTTGTATTTTTTTCTCTATCATTTCAATATCCGAAAAAATGAGTTCGAGATTTATTATTTCTATATCTTTTTCAGGATTTACTTCACCGTTCACGTGAATTATATTTTCGTTTTCAAAACATCTTACTACATGTACTATGGCGTCTACTTCTCTTATGTTTCCTAAAAATTTGTTTCCCAGTCCTTCTCCTTTTGAAGCACCTTCCACGAGACCTGCGATGTCTACGAATTCAATTACGGCGGGAGTTATTTTATCAGGGTTATACATTTCGGCTAATTTTTGAAGTCTTTCGTCAGGAACGGCAACAACGCCTATGTTGGGTTCAACCGTGCAAAACGGGTAGTTGGCTGACATTGCTCCTGCATTGGTAATTGCGTTAAAAAGTGTACTTTTTCCTACATTTGGTAATCCTACAATTCCTATTTTCATTGTTATACCTCTATGATTATTATTTTTAGTTACCTAACAATAATAAATGTTTAGCAACATTTAATCAACCTTGTTTAAGTTTTTTGCTATATTATCATCTTGATAAAAAAGATGTATTTGAAAGAAAATGTCATTTTTATATATATCAAATAATAAAAAATATTAAATTTTAATAAAAATATTTACATATAACAAAAATGTGGTATAATGTTTTAGTAAATCAACATAACTAAAAATTTATAGTGTTGATGAATGAATTTGTAGTCTTTGTGTAAGGCAAAAAAATTAAAAACAAAGGAGATATGAAAGATGAAAAAAAAGAATAAATTAAGGTACATAGGCTCGTTAATTTTAGCTTTTGTATTTGCGCTTACGCCACGTATAAAAGCTTTTAACAGCGCCACTCACAGGTATGTTACCAGAATAAGTTTGAAAAATATTTCTCAAATAAATAAAGATGATTGCTGTTTTAACAAAGATGAAGAAAATTATTTTAAAAAAATTGAAGAATACAGTACTAAGCCCGACGAAGATGAAATCGAAGGAGCTTTTAAAAATCATTTTTATAATCCTGCTACCGAAAAGAATTTTATGGGAGAAAAAATTTCAGCTTGTACAAAATGCGTAATGCACTTCAATAAAGCCATAGAATATTATTTAAATCGTAATAAACTTAAGGCTTACGAAGAGTTAGGTAGGTCAATTCATTTTATGGAAGACCTGAACACTCCCGTGCACACTGGGTACAATGCGTATACGGATGTAGTTTTCAAATTTCCTCTTCATGTAAGGTTCGAAAAAATATGCGATTCGGTTATGGAAGAATGCAAATGTGATGTCTCAAAAGAAGATTTACTTTATTTTTCTGTTAATGATATAGAATCCTTGGCAAAATCAAGTTCGATTCTTTCAAGCGATAATTATTATTATCTTGTCAATGAAGAAAGCGTTGACGAAAAAGAATTCAGTGAAAAGTCTATTGCCCTTAATGCAATTGCCAATGCTCAGCATAATGTAACGGGTATGATTTATAAATTTTTTTCTCAGATAAAAAATTAAGTTTAAAAGGTGGTATTGAGTATGTGTTCGAGTAAAATTAATTATAAAAAAATATTTTTTATAACGTTCATTACATATTTTTCGTTTTTGTTTGGAGGGCTTGCAGTTAAAGCTGAAAGTGCTGCTGATTATATTTTTCCAAATGAAAATGAATCTTCTTCAGAATTTTCCAGAGCTCAAACTTTTTCTAACGGAATTATTTGCTTTGAAAAATTTAAATGTTTTAAGGAAGAAATTATTTCAATTAATGCAATAAAAAATTACCGAAGAACTGTTGAAGTTTCAAAAATTTATAAAAAGAAATCTAAAAAGAATACTCTTAAAACACTTGCAACCTGCACTGCGAAAATAGTAATTTCTTACGATAAAGAAAAGTCCGTGCAAATAAGAAAATATTCATACGATGTGAAGCACAACACTCCTAACAAAAAATGGAGTCTTATGAATGTAGGAGAAATATATCCTCAGGATAAAAGTTGTTTGCTGTCGACTAAATGTGTACTTTATAAAGAACAACCGGGAGGAACTCACAATTATATAATGGACGGACACTTTGATGTGCTGTGTACATGCAACGGAAATATAGGAATAAATACTGATTTACATTAATATAAAAAACGCTTCTAAGCAAGGGGGGGTTAAATTGAAAAGATTAAAAAAAATTTTTATTTGTTTTTTTGCTTCGGTTTGTTATTTTTGTTGCTGTAATGTATACTCAATTTTTTTTGACAGTTCCTTGTTTGGAACTTCTTTTCTTCAGTCACGGACCAATAAGGTTACAAAATTGAAAGACGGAATTATAAAAAAAGAAGAAATTTCTACTATAAAATATTGTTATCCCAAAGATTTAAGTAATATAAATGAAAAATATTTGACAGTACGAACAGTAATTACTTTTTCTTTAGAATCTACAGGTGAAGTGATTTCAATTGTAAGTATGGAGTCAAATTTCAGATATAATTCTCATACGGAAAGAGCACAATGTTTGAGTACCTCGCTTGGAACTGTAAAGAGCTGCGGAGGAGGCGCTGCAGAAGCTTTTTCTCGAAGGGCAAATGTTAAAACCGAGTACGGTCAAAGTGTTGTTCGTTTAGAATTTAAATACAATGATAATGTTTATGATAATACTCGTTATAGAATTTCGTGCGATTACGAGGGAAATATAAAATATGGATAGATTATATTAAATTGACTTTTCTTTTAAAATCAGGTATAATAATATATAAGAATATATTAATAAAAGGTTAATGGATAGTTAATTAGAAAAATTTTTGTTTAAAAATTAATTTATGGCGCAGTGAAAGATTGTATTTTGGTTTGATGAAAAATAAATGGTTTTTGTGGGAGGAAAGAGTAGTGGGAAAAGTCGAAAGAATAACAGAAAGAATAATTGAAAACGAACAAGAAGTTAAAGAATTGTTGAGCAAGCAAAGTATAGAAGATTTGTATGAATTTTTCTTATCCAAAGACAGTACTTTAACTGCAAAAGAGTTTGACGATGAAGTATATGATATTCTCGAATACTACTCAAAAAATATAAGCGAAAGCTTAGAAGAATTAGAAGAAATAGAAACAAAGCAAATAGCCGGAGGAAAAAGTGATTTCATAAAGAAGTCATTGTCTGCATCTTTGTGCGCATTGACGTTAAATTCTGGAATTAATGTCTCGGCTTCGCCTGTGTCGGTGAATTCATCCTCGCAAAACGCTGTTTCTATTTTGGAAAATAAAAATCAACAAGATTCATTAACTTTCGGCGAAAAAATCAAAGCATGGGCAATAAAAAACAAGAAAGCTCTCATTATAACCGGTATAACCGTTGCTGTTATTGCGGGAATAATTATCGCCGTTGTAGTTTATAAAAATAAGAATAGTGTTAGCGGAACTGGAACGCCCCCTGCTCAAGTGCTAAATCTTGTGGATAACACTGAGAATAAAGAACGACCTGATAATCACGAGGAATCAGCAGCTCTGTCTGCAACCCAGTCTAAAAATGAATCTGGAAAAGAAACATCGGTAACCTCTGCACCTGCAGCTCAGTCTAAAAATGAATCCGTACAAAAAACATCAGCAAAACCAGTTGAAGGACAAACTGAAAATAGTACTGGGCAAAAATCATCAGTAGCTTCTAATGAGAATCGGGCTAGAGGACAATCTACAACCGCACCTGAGACAAATCCTAAATCAGGACGCGCACCTGCAGTGCAACTTAAAAATGAGGGGCAACCACCAACAAAATCACCATCAAACACGCCTACTGAGAAATCTGGAGCAACAGTTCCACCTGCGGCAAAACTTGATGGTAAGTCAGGACAAGGAACACCGGCAAAACCGCCTGAAGAACATACGGATGAACAACAGCAGACAGCAAAGAAACCTGGAATATGGGGGAACGTGAATGTGGGAGAAAGGGTGGAAGCGTTAAATAAACAAAGTCAACCTAAAATTGATGAATCTAGAATTCGATCTGTAGCGGCACAACATTCTAAAAATGGTTCTGCAAATTCTTCCGGTGTTAGATCTAAGATTCAGCCGGCAGTGATGGGTTCTACAGGAGGTGCTGCAGACGTTTCTGGTGGTAGACTTAGGGATAGCTCGATGGTAAACGTTAATTCGCAAGGAAGAGTGGTTTCCGGAAACACTCAAGGTTCTTCTTCTGATGGTGTACTTAGACAGCCAAAAATACCAGGGTATGATTTTCGTCCGAGAATATATACCGACAGCGCACAAAAAACAGTGGAAGATACAGTGGGTAGAGGTAACACTCAAACAAAGGCAAAAATATATGGCGGTAAACAAGGAGGTTCTAAGCCTCTAACGCCTATGAATGGAGTGAAGGTGGATATGGGTTCTCAAATGAGAATGGAGAAGGTAGCGAGAAAGAATCAAACAGAACGAGAAATAAAAGATATGGAAAGCTTCCACGATACACATTATGTACAGGTTAATGGTCTTTGTAATAGAGTAGAACAGTACAACAATGGTACATCGAAGAATGGAACAGAAGCTTCTGCTACGAGGAGCACGCTTGTTGAATTTAGAGATAAAATAGGACATAATTTAAGTTCGATAGAACGAATTGCATTACGTATAGAAAAAAATTCGGAGCTCAAAGAATTTGAATCCAGTTTGAAATTGTTAAAAGAGAAGTATGAATTATTTTTCCAAAAAGTGGAAGAGTGTTGTGAAACATTCGAACAAACTCCTGAACAGATGGAGTATCAGAGAGAATTATTTGTCGCAGTAGCAGAACGAAGAAAAAGAGTAGACGAGGTTACGAAATAAAACTTCTTAGTCTTGATTTTTCTTGAAAACATAAAATTAAATTTATATTTTCGTAAATAAATCGATTTATGTTAATTATTAACACAATAATTTAAAGGAACATTTATTTTTAATAGACAATTGCGTTTTTTCTTATTTGTGTTACAATACAATTTGAAATATTTTTAAGGAGTTGATTTACAGTGGGAAAAGTAGAAAAAATAATGGAGAAAATAATAGGTGACGAGCAAGAAATTAAAAATTTGTTGAGTAAAGAAAGCATAGATGATTTGTATGAATTCTTTTTGGAAAAAGACAACACTTTAACTATGGAAGAGTTTGATAACGAAGTTTATGATATCCTTGAAAATTATTCCAAACCCTCAAACAATAAAAATCCCTCAAACAATAAAATTGATCAAAATACATTGGAACAAATATCAGGAGGTAAAGCCGGTTTTCTAAAAAGGACTGTTGCTACGTCGTTGTCAGCGTTAGCGATTAGTCCTGTGATGAATTATTCAGCGTCTGCAGCAGGGAACCATAGTGTTACAAACAGCTCACGTTCAGTCGTTGAGTCAACTAAAAATAAAATTAAAGGCGGATTTGTAAAGTTAAACAAGTGGATTTCCGATCACGACAAAGCAGTTAAGACTACAGCTGTGGCAGTTACTGTAGCTGCGATTACTGTGGCGATTATAGCTATTGCAGCTAATAAGAATAATAATAGTGCTCCAGCTCCGGATTCAGCTCCGAATCCGGCTCCGCGTTCAG
>CABUYS010000065.1 GCA_902495835.1 uncultured Oscillospiraceae bacterium
GACGTGTGCTCAGGAAGCGGAAAGGTTATATCAGATCCTTGTACGCACTGCAGCGGAAAAGGAAGAGTAAGAGTCCGCAAAGAAATAGAAATAAATGTTCCTGCTGGAGTCGACAACAAGCAAATTTTAAATGTTCCGGGCAGAGGAGACGCCGGTAAAAATGGCGGAAGCACAGGAGATTTACACGTTTACATAAACGTAACTCCTCACGCTATTTTTGAACGCAAAGACTGTGATATATGGTGCGAAGTGCCTATAACTTACTCTCAGGCCGCTCTCGGTGCGGATATAGTTGTTCCTACCATAGACGGCAAAGCCGAGTATCATATTCACGAAGGAACTCAAAACGGGGATATATTTAAACTCAGAGGAAAAGGCGTTCCAAAACTCCACTCCAGAGGCTGCGGTGATGAATTTGTCAGAGTTCATATAGAAGTCCCCCGAAATTTAAGTGCTTCTCAAAAAGAACTTTTGCGTGAATTTGAAAAAAGCATGACAGAAAAAAACTACCAAAAAAGGAAAACCTTTTTTGATAGAATAAAAAGTTTGTTTTAATTACTTTTTTGACTGACTGTTATTGTTACGGATATTTAACCATTCTTTGGCCTTATTCTCTCCGTCTATCACTCCTTGTTTATAAAGTCTATGGGCTGCGTAAAATGCCGCTGCAATAATTGCACAGATTCCGGTTGCGGCTCCTGCTCCTATCGCGACGCTTGGCCCGTCTAGTCCGCCGCTTATATTTTCTAGGTCGCTATCTTTAACGGTATTTAAACGTTGGGTAACATAAGATATCGCATCTGTGACTTCTTTTAAATCTTTATCGTTAAGTTTAATCCCGTTTTCAGAAAAAAGGTTTCTTAGTTCTTCCGGATTTTTTGTTTCAAATAATTTTTTGGCAAATGATTCATTTTTCAGTAGTTCAGTAAATTTTGATTCATCCATTTTGATTCCTCCTAAAAAAATATTTACTTTATATATTTTACAATTATGTCGAATAAAATCAAGTATTTTTTGTCAAAGTTATGGTTGTTTTAATGTATTAATGTTTATTAATTATTATATTAATATTCGAGTTAGAATTATTTTATTTAATTTTAATTGCAATTACAAAATAAAGTTATAAATAATTTTGTTGACTCTTTCGTATAATATAATTAAAATAGTACTAAAGAACATATTTAATGGGAGGTTCCTAGATGGAAGACAGTTTACCTACTGATATTGTAACCCTTGTAGATGACGAAGGAGTAGAAAGAGAATTCGAAGTATTGGATTTTATTGAAAACAAACAAGGAAGATTTTATGCTTTGATGCCAAATTTTGAGCTTTCTGATGAATTTTTGAATAAAGAAGAGACTTATTTTATATTTGAAATAAAAGAAGAAAACGGCGAAGAACAACTTGTCGAAGTTGACGACGACAAACTCCTTGACGATTTGTCCGAGGAATTTGAGAGAAGATTAGGCAACAGTTATTAGTATGTTTTTTTAAATCTATTGTGATATCTGCTTAATTCGCGGACTGTGTTCATATAACCCTACATTATTTAATCGGGAGTCCGGCTCCTGTAACTGATTGCAGACCTCTCGGCGTAAGCTGAACGAAGGGAGCGTGAAGTTATGGGGAGGGCACCCACCTGCTGATTGTGGCAGGTTATCTCGAGCACGATACGGTTAAGCGGATTTTTATGTATCTTAAATTATATTATAAAAGAATTAAGAAAAAGATATTTTTTTTAATATTCGAAATATATTTAAATAAGTTGTATAAAAGAATTAGTTGTGATATAGTAATATTTGTTACAAATATTTACCATAGATGTTTATTTGTATTTTTTGGCGGTGAATTTTTTTGAACAGTTTGATACTGGATTTATCTGTGACGGCGATTTTGATTATTTTTGTGGCTTCGGGATTTCGAAAAGGAGCGTTTAGGTCTTTTTGGGGATTTGCGTGTTCTATATTTGTGTCGATTGTGTCGATATTTGTTGCGGGAAAAGCTTCTGAATATGTATACAGTAATTTTATATCGGGATATCTTGAAAAAACAATTGAAAGTACCATGGCAGCGAGCGGATTGAATACGCATAAAATTTTAGATAAAATTCCAAATAGTATCGCAAATTTTTTGATTACTCAAAAAATAACACCGACCGTTTTAAACCATATTATGGATAGTAATACACCTGCTGCAATTCCTCAAAAAATATCCGATATTTTAAAACCGGGTGTTGTAAGCATACTTAAATCTTGTTTCATACTTTGTGCGTCGGCGGTATTTTCCTCGGTTGTGAGATTTTTTTCAAAATATATTTTTAAGCTTTTTCGTTCATCACTTTTCAAGTGTACGTCGAGTGTTTTAGGAGGAGTTTTCGGATTTTTAAAAGGATACGTTGTAATAGCAGTGTGTATGTGTTGTATTAAATCTGCTTTACCGTTTTGGAGTAACGTTCCCGAAATATTTTCGGAGGATTCCGTATCGGGAAGCATTGTGTTTAAAAAATTCTACAATCATAATCCCGTATATGAATTTTTGAGTAATATTAATTAGTGAGGATTTTATTACAGATGAAAAAATCACATGTAAAAGATAATTTTTTAACTATTCCGAATATTCTTTCTGTAATAAGAATAGTTCTGATTTATCCGTTTGTCATAAACGTGATTAAAAATAATTATTTTGTAGCCGGAGTAATTCTTGTTATTTCGGGGCTCAGCGATTTATTTGACGGGATAATTGCGAGAAAGTTTAACCAAGTAACACGACTGGGAAAAATGTTGGATCCTACCGCGGATAAGCTTACATTAATGGCTGTTATGGTCTGTGTCGGAGTGAAATTTCCTAAAATATTTCCCTTTATGATTTTGCTCGTTTCCAAAGAAGTACTAATGCTTATTGCGAGTGTGTTTTTATTAAAGCACAAAAAAACTCCTCCTTCCGCAAAATGGTTCGGAAAAGCCGCAACTGTGGTTTTTTATGTTTCAGTTGTGACCATAATAGGGCTTAAAGCTGTTTACAATATAGATATTGAATCCATAGATATCACATTGATGATAATAACCGCAATTTTTATGCTTTACGCGATGTGGCGTTATTTTAAGATTTTTATTTCAATGATAAAAAATGACAAGACAGAAAACTGATTAGTGATATTGTGTTTAAGTGCAAGCTATAAAATGATAAAGGAGTACGTGTTGTTATGCTTTGTTCCAGGTGTAAAAAAAGACCGGCCGTGGTTTTCGTATCTTCGGGAATGAACAGTTCGAATGCAGAAGGATTGTGCGTTCCGTGTGCGAAAGAAATCGGTATAAAACCATTTGAAAATATAATAGATAAATTGGGCATGTCTGAAGAGGAAATGGAAAAAATGAGCGAGCAATTTTCCGATATCATGGATTCCGCAGAATCCGATTCAGACGACGATGACGATGAAGAAGATTTTGTAAAAGGCGGAGCGGCCACGTTTCCGTTTATAAAGGGACTTTTTTCGAATATGCTTTTTTCGGGTAAAGACAATCTTACCGAAGAGTCTTCTCAAGAGTCTGAAAAAGGCGATAAATCAAAATCAAAAAAGAAATCAAAAAGAAAACATCTTAATCTCTATTGCACAAATCTCACAGGAAAAGCCAAAAACGGTGAAATCGACCGCGTAATAGGAAGAAACGAAGAAATTAATCGTACTATTCAAATTCTTTGCAGAAGAACCAAAAATAACCCTTGCCTTATCGGAGAACCAGGTGTAGGAAAGACCGCTATAGCCGAAGGTTTGGCAATTAGAATTGCTCAAGGCGACGTTCCTTACAGATTGAAAAACAAAGAGATATTTCTTCTGGATTTAACTGCTCTTGTTGCGGGAACGCAGTTCAGAGGTCAATTTGAAAGCCGTATAAAAGGCCTTATTGACGAAGTTAAAAAAGAAGGAAACGTAATACTTTTCATAGACGAAGTCCACAATTTGGTCGGAGCGGGAGATTCCGAAGGTTCCATGAGTGCCGCAAATATTCTAAAACCTGCACTGTCTCGCGGAGAAATACAGGTTATCGGAGCAACAACCTTTGCAGAGTACAGAAAACACATAGAAAAAGATTCGGCACTGGAAAGAAGATTCCAGTCAGTTAAAATTTCAGAGCCATCCGTAAAAGAAACTATTGATGTCCTCAAAGGAATAAAAGATTATTACGAAGAACACCACAGAGTTGTTGTGCCTGATTCGCTCGTAAGTCGTTTGACAGTCTTGTCGGAACGCTATATAACCGACAGATTTTTACCCGATAAAGCAATAGACTTATTAGACGAAGCTTGCACCTATGCAGCTCTGGAAAATAAAGATTTGGCTCGTTACGATAAACTTGTTTCCGAGATAGAAAAACTTAAGACCGAAGAAGAAAACATTTTGGCATCGGGCGAAGAAGCGGATTATGAAAGACTTGCACAGATTCGGTGCGATATGGCAAGACACGAAAAAGATTTCGAAAGCTTGCGTCCTTCGGCACTTGGAAAAGAAGTTACCGAAGCTGATGTTGCACACGTTATTGAGCTCTGGACAGGTATTCCGTCTTCTAAAATTACAGAAAATGAATTCAGAAAACTTGACAACCTCGAGTCTAAACTTCATGAAAAAATAATCGGGCAAGACGAAGCTATAAAAGAAGTAGCCGCGGCAATAAGAAGAAACCGCGTACAAATAAGTCCCAGACGTAGACCGTCTTCGTTTATATTTGTTGGCCCCACAGGAGTGGGAAAAACCGAATTGGTTAAAGTCTTGGCAAACGAACTTTTTGACGACCCTGATGCTCTTATTCGTCTCGATATGTCAGAATACATGGAAAAACATTCGGCGGCAAAAATAGTAGGTTCTCCTCCGGGATACGTAGGATATGACGAAGCAGGTCAACTTACCGAAAAAGTAAGGCAACGCCCCTACAGTGTAATTCTTTTTGACGAAATAGAAAAAGCTCATCCCGATGTTTTAAACATTCTTTTGCAGGTTCTCGACGAAGGAAGAATTACCGATTCTCACGGAAGAGTGGTAAATTTCGAAAACACCGTTATTGTAATGACTTCCAATGCGGGAAGCAATAAAGAAGGCGGTTCTTTGGGATTTGGAAAAACTCAAAACGAACTTATCAAAGATAAAGCGATAAAAGCTTTAAAAGAATTTTTGCGCCCTGAATTCATCAGTAGGTTGGATGAAATAATTGTGTTTAACAAGCTTACAAAAGATGATTTTGTAAAAATCGCGGCACTTATGATAAACGAGTACGTTGAGACACTTTCGGAACGCGGTATAAAGCTTACTTACGACAAATCCGCTTTAAAAAAACTTGCCGAAAAATCCATAGGAGGAACAAACGGTGCTCGTGATTTAAGAAATCTTATCCGTAAAGAAGTTGAAGATAAAATTTCGACTTTAATTATAAAACACGACGGATTTAATATAGGTAACATTCATCTTACCGGAGAACCCGAATTAAGCTTGAAACTTAACTAAAAATACTATTATATGATTTTGTGAGGAAAAGAAATTGAAATGTCCCTATTGCGGTCATGCAGACAGTAAAGTTATAGAATCACGTTGCACCGAAGACGGTTGCAAAGTAAGGCGGCGCAGAGAATGCGTGCAGTGTTTGCGCCGTTTCACGACCTACGAAGAAGTTGAGCACATTCCCACGATAGTTATAAAACGCAACGGTTCGAGAGAAAAATTTGAAAGAAAAAAAGTATTTGACGGTCTTATGAAAGCTTCGGAGAAAAGAATGATTTCTCTCGAGGAAATCGAAAGAATGGTTGACGACATAGAATTTAAAGTGCAAAATTCTTTAGACCGTGAAGTTAAGTCCTCGTATATAGGAGAGCTTTCAATGGAAGCTTTGCGTGATAAAGACGAGGTTGCCTACATACGTTTTGCATCGGTTTATCGGCAGTTTAAAGATGTGAGGGCGTTTATGGATGAACTGGAAAGCTTTTTAAAAAAGAATTAAATCAAAATTGACATTATGTTGAAAAAGTTGTATAATTGCAGTTAGATTGTAAAGTATGGGGGATTCAAAATGAGTAAGAAAAACGTATGGATTAAAGTGTTTTCTCTGGCAACATTGCTGCTAATGAGCACATCAGGCGCAGTTGGAAACGTATTTGCAGAGTCTTTGGATTCGAAATATGAAGCGAGTTCAAAAATCAGAGCGAAAAAATTTCATGTAAGCAATCCTTGGGAGCTTTCGGTTTGTGCTAACGTGGTTCAAGACGGAGATACTATAGTATTGGAAAAAGATATTGTTCTCGAAAGTAAATTGAATATCACCTCGTCAATATCTTTGGATTTAAACGGTCACACTATTTTGGTTAAAGGAAATGGAGCCGGAATCGAAGTAGGTTGTTCAACGTTTGAACGCAATGAGCAGCTTTTTAGACATGTTCCCGGACACTATAAAGTCAGTCCTGTGACTAAAACTATTTTTTCGCCTGCAAGATACATATTTACACAAGGAAGAAAAATATATGTTCCTGCTTCATATGAGACCGTAAATACTACAGAAAGAACATGGATTCCTGATAGATACGAACCATATCTAAAACCGATTTACAGATACAATGATAACGTAGACGTTATTATGAAGAACGGGGAAATTAAGAGATTTGCCGGTGATAATGGTAAAGATGGCGAAAAAGACTCGGATTATTGTAACGGAGAAGCGGGCATGAAACCTACAGCGCCTGTAGAAATTGTATCAGGTATTCTTAGATTGTCGAAAATGAAGATAAAGGGCGGCCGAGGAGGAAATGGCGGAAACGGCGGTTATGAAAAATTAGTACACTTTATTTTCGGCGGCGGAAACGGCGGAAATGGTGGAAACGGTGCAAAAGGCGGCTATGCGGTTTATTTTCATAGAGAAGCGTGTAGACTTATTAGAGATGAATATTCAGAATTAAAAGCGGGAGCTCCCGGCAAAGGCGGACGTGGCGGAGAACCAAATCCTAATTATTGGGTATATTCAGGAGATGAGGGCTCCGACGGTAAAGACGGGTTTGAATCTGCTCCTTGTAATAGATAAAAGAAAAAGAGCTGCTTTGGCTCTTTTTTTGTGTAGAAAATCACGCGATATATTCGCCGTTGAATATGGTTTAAACAGCGTAATAAGACCAAAAATTTTTTGATGTAAAATAGGTTATCAATCTGTAATTTACTAAAAACAAATCAAACGGATAATATTCAAAATAAATTGCACAGATAGTTTATTACACAATAGCACTTTAATGGTATTTTAAGTATTTAAAAACATTAAAATTGCATACAGGAATCGGGGAGTTTTATATAAAAACACTGCAAATAAAAATATGAAATTGGTAAAAGAATATATAAAAAATCAGTTGAAAAAATAGAGAAAGTGATAGATTAAATTTGTTTGACTCAAGAGGCCATTTTAAGGATAGCCGGCAACAAATGAATGGCCGTCAGTATGGTAGATAGACTCTGCAGGTTATTATTATGGCTATGCCCGAAACTAAGATACCACCCGATATGCGGGTGGGTGTTTGTATGTATAAAACCAGGCGAAAGACCGCGTGGTTCAGTGATAGCGTAAGCGATGTAAGAGCGGAATAAAAACACCTTTTGATGCTTTCTTTAGCAGTTTCCAGACCGCTATTGTATTCTACATCA
>CABUYS010000066.1 GCA_902495835.1 uncultured Oscillospiraceae bacterium
GATATGGAAGATAAACCTATACGCTGGATAGTGGACGATTGTGAAAAATTTGTTCTTAGGGAAATAAAACGCGGTAAAAAATACGAAGGAATCATCATGGATCCGCCTTCTTACGGAAGAGGCCCAAAAGGCGAAATATGGAAAATAGAAGATAATTTATTTGATTTTGTTAAGCTGTGTGAAACTTTGCTTTCCGACGAAGCGGAATTTTTTGTAATAAACTCGTATTCGACAGGCCTTTGTGCTTCGGTAATGGGATATATGCTGTCAAAGATTATAAAAGAAAAACGCGGAGGATTTGTTTCTTGCGATGAAATCGGACTTCCCGTGTCATCCTCGAATCTTGTTCTTCCTGCAGGTGCTACGGCAATTTGGAGTAAAAAAAGTCTTTTATAAGAAGGTGAACCCGATATCAAAAATATTATAGAATTTAAAAATGCTTCGTACGAATACGAAAGCTATTGGGATAATCTGAAAAAATCAGCTTTTGAAAACATAAACCTTGAAATAAAGCGAGGAGAATTCGTTTCGGTAATGGGTTCTAACGGATGCGGAAAATCAACTCTTGCCAAACACTTCAACGGACTTTTAACACCAAGTTATGGAGATGTTTTTGTTGACGGAATAAACACGAAAGACGAAAAAAATTATTTCGAAATAAAGAAAAAAGTAGGAATGGTATTTCAAAATCCTGAATTTCAAATGATAACTTCGACCGTAGAGGAAGAAATTGCATTTGGGCTTGAAAACCTTTGTGTTCCGTCTTGTGAAATGAATTCTATCATAGAAAATGTACTGACTTGCGTTGAACTGGACGGAATGCAAAAAACTCCCACTCACTTTCTGTCAGGCGGGCAAAAACAAAGGCTGGCAATAGCTTCCGTTATTGCAATGAATCCGAAAATGATTGTTTTGGACGAGCCTACATCAATGCTCGAACCCAGCGGCAGAAAAGCCGTTATGAAAATAATAAAAAATTTACATACAAAAGGCGTTACCATACTTTTGATAACTCACAGCGTTTCAGAAGCTTTAAAGTCAGACCGCGTAATTTTTATGAATAAAGGGCATGTGGAATTTCAAGGAAACCCAAAAAATATTTTTTCGGATATTCAATTTATAGAAAATCACAAACATCAAATACCTGAATCAACACAAATTTTATATTATTTAAAAAATTGCGGATATGAAGTAAATTTAAAATCTTTCGCAAGCAAAGAATGTGCAAATGAAATCATTAAATTGTTGGAGAATGCCTTATGATAGAAGTAAAAAATTTATGTTATACTTATGATTTTAAAAATCAAAATCACACATACGCCGTCAAAAACATAAACTTTGCTTTGAAAGATTCCGAAATTATGGGAATCATAGGTAAAACAGGCTCGGGTAAATCTACACTGGCACAATTGCTTTGCAACCTTATCACTCCGACTCAGGGAAATATTTTTTTGGACGGAAAAGATATTCAAAAAGATTTTAAAAACAAAAAAGAAATATATTTTAAAATAACCATGGCTCTTCAGTACCCTGAAAATCAGCTTTTTGAAAAAACCGTGTACGACGACATAGCATTTGGGCCGAGAAATAAAGGGCTCTGTGAATCAGAGGTTAAAGATATAGTTTTAGAAGCTATAAAATTCACAAATCTTTCCGAGGACTTTCTTAATCGTTCACCGCTGTATCTGTCGGGAGGCGAAAAAAGAAAATGTGCAATTGCGGGAGTTATGGCGTTAAAACCCAGAGTTTTAATACTAGATGAACCTACTGCAGGACTCGATTGCGAAAGTAAATTCAGGTTACTTAATTCAATAATCGAATATCAGAAAAAAGAAAAAAATATTCTCATTCTTATTTCGCACAGCATGGAAGAAACCGCCAAACTTTGCGATAAAGTTTTGGTACTCGATAAAGGAAATCAAATTATATTTGACTTTCCCCAAAACGTATTTAAAGAACACGAAAAATTAAAAAAAATAGGTCTTGATATTCCTCAAACAAATCAAATTATGCGTTATATAAACGAAAAATATTCTGTAAATACAGACATTTTATTTCCAAGCGAAGCTGAAAAAGAAATTATAAAAATTCTTAACGACAGAGGTGCTTAAAACTAATGAATAATTTTGCATTTTGCAAATATTTCCCCGGGAACTCTGTTGTCCACAAAATGGATTCACGGCTTAAGATAATATCATCTGCAATGTTTTTTGCACTTGCTTTTTCATCAAAAAGTATAATTTCTTTAGTTTTATTAGCAGTTTTCGTCACCGCGGCAGCAATTTTTTCAAGAGTTCCCGTGACGAAATACATAAAAAGTTTTAAATCAGTTATAATCATTTCTTTTGTGACTGCATTTATCAATCTCTTTTTTGAAGTTGAAACAAGCTGGGTTTCTTTAGGGAGATTTTCAGTTCCTATTTCAGGTATAAAAAGCAGTGTTTTGGTATTTTTCAGATTATTTATAATGGTTTTTATAAGTTCCGTAATAATGTTTACAACTTCGCCGCAGGAAATATCCGCAGCTTTTGAAAGCCTTCTTTCCCCTCTTAAATTTATTGGAGTAAATATTCAGGAAATTTCCATGACCATAACACTTTCTTTAAGATTTATACCGGTGCTTTTTGAAGAAACCGTAAAAATAATAAACGCGCAAAAAGTACGTGGAGCAAATTTTAAAAGTAGAAATATAATAAAAAAAATTAAAGCTTATTTTAACGTCCTTATTCCGCTTTTTGTTTTTTCGTTCCGAAGAGCTGCAAATATCGCTCTTGCTATGGAATCAAGATGCTATGATGCTTCTAGAAAAAGAACTTCGTTCAAGCACATGAATTTTAAAAAATCAGACGTTATTGCGGTAGCAATAATTTTAATAATTTTTATCGGAGTAACCATATGCAACAAAATGAAAATGTTTTAAATACAAGAAATATACTCATTATTCTCTCTTATGACGGAAGCAGATATCACGGTTGGCAAGTTCAAAAAAACGCTTTAACCGTGCAAGAAGTTTTTCAAAACGCTCTTGAAAAAATAATAAACGAGAAAGTTGACATAAAAGGATGCAGCAGAACCGATACAGGTGTGCATGCTAATATGTATGCGGTAAATTTTAAAACATCTTCTAAAATAAGATGCGAAAATATAGTTTATGCCCTAAACAGATTTTTGCCAAAAGATATTGCCGCAATAAAATCTTCGGAAGTCCCATTAGACTTTCATGCAAGATATTCCTGCAAGGGCAAAGAATATATTTACAAAATATGGAATAACAAAATCAGAAATCCATTTATTAACAACCGAGCATTACATTACTGGTATCCGCTCGATGAAAATTATTTAAACTCCGCAGCACAAATGTTTATTGGATCCCATGATTTTACATCATTTGCAACTCTTGACAAACGCGAAACTAAAAATATGATTAGAAATATAGAAAAATTTAACGTTTACAGAAACGGCGATATGGTAGAATTTAAAGTAAAAGCCGATGGATTCCTCTATAACATGGTTCGCATAATGTCGGGAACTCTTTTAAGAATAGCTCAGAACAAAATAAAACCCGAAGACATCCCGAGAATAATAGAATCCAAAAACCGAAAGAACGCAGGCCCTACCGCACCGCCCGAAGGACTTTATCTTAATAAAGTTTTCTATGATTAAAAAAGGAGTATAAATTTACAAGGTAAATTTTTATAAAAATGAAATTTAAAAAAACAATCGCCAATATACAAAATAAAAACATTTTCAAAAAAATCACACAATCAGTCCGATATTCGACAGTAAAATTAAAAAACTTCGTAAACAAAAATGAAAAATCAAAAAAATTGTTTAAAGACATAAAAAATATTATTTTAATAGTGTTTTCTGTTTTTTTATTTTTGATAATATGGGTAAACAGAATAAAACTTCACCCTGAAAACATGCTTTTGCTTATAAAAGACAAAATATGCTCAATGTCTGCCGGTAAAGGATTTCCATGCGAAATCGAGGGCGAAAAAATATCAAACGAAAATTTTGACGTTTTTAATGATAATATAGTAGCGTTAAGCGATAATTCTTTAAATTTAATCAATAAATCGGGAAACATATTCAGGAACGAAAAACATAATTTCAGCAACCCTTGTTTGAAACACAACGGCATACGAAGCATTATCTATGACCGCGGAGGAAAAAATTTCAAAATAGAAAGTCTTTCGCAAAATCTTTATTCCGGCAAATGTGAAAAAAATATAATAGCATGTGCAATTTCAGACAGCGGAGTATATGCTATAGCACATCGTTCGGTAAGTCATTTGGGTGAAATTGCAGTTTACAATAAAAAAGGAAAAGAAAAATACAGATTTTCCTTTTCCGAATACTACATTTCTGATATTTCTCTTAATTCATCGGGAAATGAAGCGGCAGTCTGCGGGTTGGCTACAAACAACGGTAATATTAATTCCTGTGTATATATACTGGATTTTAAATCAGATAAGCCAAAACGTAAATTCAATCTCGAAAATAACATCGTAACACGCATTGAGTACATATCTAACGGAAATGTACTGGCAATCGGAGACAAATACATGTCATTTATCAACTTAAAATCGGGGAATATAAAAAATTATTCATATGAAAATAAAATTTTGAAATTTTATGATTTTAACAAAAATGAAGGTATATGTTGTTGTTTTGCCACCTCTGTAAATGAATTTGCAAACGATGAAATAGTTATGATTAATAACGACGGCAAAGAATTGTTTAAAACCAAAACATCGGAGAGCTTTTACGGAATATCTCACAGAAACAGCAAAACCGTTGCTCTTACTTCAAATAAAATCATGGTGTATAATTTTGCGGGAACTTTCGAAGGATATGTTGACGTTAAAAATCAGATAAAAAAGATTATACTTCTGCCAAATTCGCACGCATATATCTTAAGAGCCGGAAAAATAGATAAAATAAAGCTTTCACCTCTGCAAAAAACGCTCAGCCAACACTAACAATGTTGGCTCCTTTTATTTTTGCCGTTTTTACGACGTCTTCATGACAAGTGAAAATTATTGATTGAGATAAACCCGGTTTGTAATTTATCAAAAAATCTATTACTTTTTCTAACCTTTTACTGTCATACTGCCTGAACGCATCATCCAAAATAATCGGTAAACTGTTATTTTCCAAAATAAACTCGGATATAGCCATTCTTAATGAAAAATAAGCTTGATCTATTGTTCCGCTGCTGAAATTTTCACATATATAATCTTGAGTTTCGTGATGTATAAAAATATCGTATTCTTTTGAAATGTGAATATTATTGTATTTATTTTCAGTCAAAAATTTAAAAATTTCCGACGCCCTTGAATTAAGCTTGGGATTAAACGTTTTTCTAAGTTCGTTAAGTGATTCTTCCATTACTTCTTTTGCAATTTTTAGACTCGAATGATATGCTTCGGTTTTTTTTAAACGAATTTTTTGTTCATTTAATTTTCTTTGTAACTCTTCTTTACTTTCCGAAAGATTTTTAATACTTTTTTGAGCTTCAATACATTTTTCTTCCAAATCAAGCGAATTTAAATAATCAATTCTTTTTTTTATGATATCTGCTTCTTCCTCACTTATATTGCAGTCGCAGTTTTCGTGATTGAATTTTTTTATATATTCGTCAAGCGATTTTTCGTATGATAAATCTATCCCTAAAAACTCAGATTTATTTTTAATTTTCTCTTCAATGAGCTTTAACTTTTTATTTAAAAGAAGTATGTTTTCAAAAACTTTTTCGATTTCTTCAAAACAAAATGTATTAATTTTTAAATTACTGCGTTTTGAGATTTTTTCTACGAATTCGTTTTGCTTTGAATAAAATTCATCTGAATGCATTTTATAAGAATTTTGAAGATTTTTTCTGCTTTTTGATTTTTCGTAATTAACAAAGTATTCACCGATTGAAGAACAATTTTTTTCTGTTATCATATTTTCAATTATTTTGTTTTTTTCAGATAATAATAATTCTGCTTCATTGGTTTTTTTACTGAAATTCGATTCCAAATTTTTAATTTTATTTTCAAAATCAATCTTTAAATTTTCAAATTCATTAATCTCGGAAATTTTGGAATCGTACTCCGATTTATAGGCGTTAATTTTTTTATTTTTGAATAATGTCATTAAAAAAAGAGTTAAAAAACAAACAAAAGCTGACGACGCAAAACATATTTGATTTACAGAAAAAGATTTACTTAAAATTTCGTAAACATCACAAACAAAAAAAATCAAAGAAGCTATCAATGTCACTAAAGACGTTAATCTATACACAGTAGCAAATTTTAATTTATTAAATTTCTTTTCATTATTTAAAAGAAAAATTCTTGCGTTGTTTATCTTCTCTTCTGTTTCTTTCACACCCATTTTGAAACTTTTATAAGGTCTAAAATATTGTTCAAAAAGGACATTATTCATATTGTTTTTATAAAAATCTTCATTCAAGTCCATATTTGTAACAATTTTATTTAGGCTTCTCACTTTTGTCTCTAACTTTTCTTTTTCTTCAATCAATTGATTTAATTTTTTCATTTCTTCATCTGAAATATAAGAAAAATTTTTTTCGAAATTTGAAATCAAATTATTAATCTCGCTCAATTTTAATGAAAGATTTTTAAGATTTCTCATTTTAATTTCAAGTTCTGAAATAACGTCTTCATCTTCCGCGAAAGGCACTTTACTTAAAATATCTTTTTTTTCTTTAACAAGCGTTCTAATATCCTCGGCAATACGCAAATTTTTTGCATTTTTAAAATTATCCGCTTTGAAAATTAAATTCTTTCTTTCATCTATAAGTTCTTTTGTTTTGTAAAGAATTTCTTCGCTTTTTAAATTATTTTTTTCGATTAATTCCAAATCGGATATTTTTTGATTAATTTCGTTGATTTTGGATTTTATTGAATATATCTTTCCTCCGTTTCCCCTAAGCCACTGCAAATCTTTTATAGCTTCATTTATGTTGACTGTAGCAGTGCTTGCAGAAACGTCATCTTCGCCGGTATCACACAGATTCGAAAGAATTTTATCAGCAATACCGTCCTTTGAATTTTTTGAAGGTACAAAATCTAATTTTCCTACGCTTCCTATATAACTGCTTCTTTCAAAACTTTTTATGTCTATACCGAAAAAATACTCACCGACTTCTTGTTTTTTACCAAACTCAACAGTTTTTCCCGTGGACAAATTCTGAACTAAAACTTTGTCGTGAACCGAAGATTTGATTCCAAGTTCTTTTTGAACGAGATATAAATTTCCATTGTGAATAAATTCAATTGCTCCTCCGATTTTTTTTCCTGACCACGGAGCATATTTGCTGCGAAACTCTTTATCTTTGCTTCCGAACTTTCCTCCTGAACAACGGCTGTAAAACATAGTTTTAATAAAATTCATAAGTGTGGATTTTCCGAATTCATTCGGTCCGTAAATTACTTGAACTCCTTCTTCAAAATTAACAGTAAAATTTTCAAGTTTTCCGAATCCTGCTATTTCTATTTTTTTAATTATCAATATATTTCACATCCTCATAAAATGCTTTAAGTCCGATTTTTAGAGCGTTTTTGTTTATATGTTCCTGTTCTTCGTTTTCGGAATTTTTAATTTTTTCAATC
>CABUYS010000067.1 GCA_902495835.1 uncultured Oscillospiraceae bacterium
CTACTTTTCTAGAGAAAGAAATTTTCTGCTTAGTAGTGGTAATGGTACCATCTTGACTCGGTAGCTGATAACCCTCCACTACATCATCAGGTCTAACGTATGAGTAACCAAGAGCTTTGGTTATACCATAAAATGCTCCTGCACCAAGTAAAGCCGCACCTCCCGCCAGAGCCATGTCAACAAGGGCTCTTTTCGCTCCATCGCTCATGCCTCCGACCGCGCACAAAACTTCTTCAACTTTTTTGGCTTCGTCTTCGGAAAGTTCATTTTTCTCGACTTCATCCTTAACCATTTTTTTAATTTCTTCTTTAGTAAGTGTCTTTACTTCTTTTGCCACTTCAAACATCTTCCTTATATAAAATTTGTATAATAAACCATCCCCTGCGAATCCCTTTAGGAAAGGGTTAGCAAGTAAATTATTTTTAAAATAGCTGTTTTCTGTAGATAACTTTAAGGAAAAAATTTATCACTTTAATTTTTTATTCAAAAAATAATTCAACATTAATCTATTCATAGGATAAATTAGAATTTAAAGTATTTCTTAATAATTCTTATACTACCGCTAATCTGCCGATGATTGCGATTCCTGAGGTGCCGATGGCGACGGTACTAATAACGGAAAATATAATGATAAATCATTGTCTACCGGAACCACTAAAGTATCTTGTGACTGCGGTGCTATTCCTAGCGTTGAATCTGCCGATGACGACGAATCCTTCGATTCCGGCGGTGCTGATGGTTTCGGATATACCAATGACGACGATGATGATGAATTTGCCGATTCCGACTGTGCTATCGATTTTTCGAATTGTTCTTTCGCTCCCGGTGTAATTCCATCATTATATCTGGGGTTATACGGGCGTGAAATTTCGATTTCTCCGTCTGAATGAGAGCTGCTTTGAGAATTCTTTTTAACAGCATAGAATATTGCGGTTCCGGTCAGTGCGAGTGCTGCAGCTGCGCTTACTGCTAGCACCACCCTTGCAGTTACGCTCATATCACGACCGCCGGCGACATTATCAAGGTCGGCAGTTACTACTTTTGTAAGTTTATCGGTTGCTTCTTCGGAAAGCTCACCAAGCCCTTGCTTTTTGGCTTCATCCTTAACCATTTTTTTAATTTCTTCTTCAGTGAGCGCCTTCACTTCTTCTGCCACTTTAAACACCTCCTTTATATAATAAACTATTCCTCAATTTTTTCTTGAGGAGGAATTACAAAATAAATCATTTTAGAAAGAGGTGGCAATTTGCCGCCTCCTACAGATAACTTTAAGGGAGAGTTACCGTTTTAACTTTTAATTTTCTTAATTTAGGCAAGAATTCACGTACATATATTGCCCGTTCCTGGGGGCTGAAGTACACCCTTGATACAAGTAGCTTGACCCTCAGGCCAAACAGTTACTTCTTCACCTGGTCTTCTCCAGCCAAAAACTCTAGCTATCCCAACGGTTGCTCCTGCGCTTAATAAAGCCACAGCAATATGCGTTCCGACATTCACTGCCGTCTTCCTATCAATACCGCCAGTTACTTCACTTGTCACAGCTTTATTTACCAAATCTGCAATTGCTTTCTTTTGATCATCACTGAGCGAAACGTTTTGTTTTTCCATTTCATTATCGACAACTTTTTCGATCTCTTTGATTTCTTCTGGCATATTAAACACCTCGTTATATAATAAACTATTCCCCAAGTTTTTTCTTTGGGAGGGATTATAAAATAAATCATTTTAGAAAGAGGCGGCAAATTGCCGCCTCCTATAGATAACTTTAAGGGAGAGTTACCGTTTTAACTTTTAATTTTTTCAACATAGGCTACTATCTATTTTTTTCCACCAGTATATATAAATGTAGTGGGGTGCTCTATATCACCAGTCTTTCCTGTATCTGCGTATCCTGGTAGTTTACTACCTTTTTTAACTAAATCATAGCCAAGAGCTTTAGTTACCCCAGCAACTGCTCCTGCACCAATTAAAGCCCCACCGGCCGCAAAAAGCGTGTTATAGACAACTGTTTTTTGTCTTTGGTTCATTCCTCCAACCGTGTTTAGCAATGCCTTAACATTCTCAGCTTCAATTTGATCAAGCCCTTGTTTTTCTACTTCTTCGTCAACTAATTTCTTGAGTTCCTTTTCGTTTTTGATTTCTTCTGGCATATTAAACAACTCCTTAAATAAATATTTTTAGAATTGTGTGGTTTACACACAATCTATTATTATGATAACACACTATTTTTAAATGTAAACACCTAAAATGAAATTTTTTATATATTTTTTTAAAAAAATTAAAATTATCAATATTTATGCGGATGTCTAGCGTTTAATTTAGTATTTTTAACACATATTTTCAAAGCATTAACGCCGATAAACTTGGATTTTTAGTTGTTTCCTTTGTTTTTAACCGGTAATTTTTTCGTTTTATGTTTTAAAAAGTCTTTTTTCTGAAAATTTTTACCTTTTTGTTGTTAAAATACTTTTCGAGTTCCGAAATCAAAAGCGGAGTCAAAGACAAGACCCATACAATTATCCACTGGAGTAAATTCAGAGATTCCGTTTTAAAAAATTGAGTTAAGCACGGTACTGTGGCAGTTATTATTTCCAAAATTATACATAATAATACCGAAAATATTAATTTCGGGTTGCTTAAAAATCCCGTTATGAAAAGAGATTTCGGGCTCTGTACATTAAAAGCGTGTATGAGCTGACTGAGACCTAGTGTAATAAACGCCATCGTCTGGCCGATTACAGGATGCGAAGGATCAACATCAAAAAATGCCCTGCCTATACTGTAGGAAAGAAGTCCTATCGCAGCTATGAAACATCCTTCTATAATAATGTTGTATCCAAGGCCGTCTGCAAAGAGATTTTTTTTCGGTGATATCGGCGGACGTTTCATTATATTTTTGTCCACCGGATCCATTCCTAAAGCAAGTGCGGGAAATGCATCGGTTACAAGATTTATCCACAAAAGATGTATTGCCAGCAGCGGAGGAGGGATTCTCATTAAAAACCCCAGCAAGACAACCATTACTTCTCCGATATTTGTCGATATTAAAAAATGAATAGTCTTTTTTATATTTTCAAACATGCCTCGACCTTGTCTTACAGCTTCTACAATTGTTGCAAAATTATCATCTGTTATTATCATGTCGGAAGCTGATTTTGCGGCGTCCGTTCCTGATTTTCCCATAGAACATCCTATGTCTGCGGCTTTGAGAGCAGGTGCGTCGTTTACTCCGTCTCCCGTCATAGCAACTATGTGACCGTTTTTCTGAAACGCTTTTACTATCCTAACCTTGTGTTCGGGCGAAACCCTTGCAAACACCGAACACGAATTTACCTGTGATTCGAGTTCTTCGTCAGTCATGGAGTTAAGTTCCGCACCTGTCAGAGCTTTGCTCTTTTCATCGGATATTTTCAGCTCTTTAGCTATTGCTTTTGCGGTTTCAACATGGTCTCCTGTAATCATTACGGGTTTTATGCCTGCATTTTTGCATTCGGCTACCGCAGCTTTAGCTTCAGGGCGAGGCGGGTCTATGATTCCTACTAATCCGCAAAAAATTAAATCGTTTTCTGCTTGATTTTCCTGCAAAGGACAGCTTTCGTCTTTATACGCAATCGCGATAACTCTTAAAGCTTTAGAAGCCATTTCGAAATTGTTTTTATTTATTTTCTTTATTATATCCTCGGTGATAGGCATTATTTTTTTACCGCAGAGATATCTTCCGCAATTTTTTATTAAAATTTCAGGTGCACCTTTTGTCACTGCCTTAAACATATTATTGTGAGAAAATACTGTAGTCATTAATTTCCTTTTTGAATCAAAAGGTATTTCAAATATTTTGTTGTAGTCTTTTTTCAAATCATTATTTTTTATTCCGCATTTGACCGCAGCCATAAGTAACGCATTTTCAGTGGGTTCTCCTTGAGCGATTATTTCTCCGCGGTTTCTCGAGAGCACCGAATTATTGCACAAAGCTCCCAAAGTAAAAAGTTCTTTTGCAAAATCACTTTTTAAATTTTCTTCACCGCATATACTTCTTATTTCCGCAACAGTCATTTTGTTGAGAGTTAAAGTTCCTGTTTTGTCCGAACATATTACACTTGCGTGTCCTAAAGTTTCCACAGCGGGTAAATTTCTGACTATTGTATTTCTTTTTGCCATTATACGAACGCCGTTTGCAAGAACTATCGTAACAACGGCAGGAAGTCCTTCAGGAATTGCAGCTACAGCCAAGCTTATTGAAATCATAAACATTTCAAAAAAATCTGTATGCTGAAGAATTCCCAAAATAAAAACAACAATGCTTACAATCATTATTCCGATTGCAACGGTTTTCCCCGTGACCGCAAGCCTTTGCTGAAGAGGAGTTTGAACTTGTTTTTCTGTATTTATCAGTTTTGAAACTTTTCCGACTTCGGTATTTTCCCCTGTTTCGGTTACAATAGCTTTTGCATGACCTCTGTCTATTATCGAGCCGCAAAATAGCATGTTTTTTCTGTCCGCAATCGGAGTATCCGCATTTAAAATTTCATTTTCGTCTTTTTCCGTTGCAAAAGATTCTCCCGTCATGGCGGATTCTTCCGCAGCAAGATTTGCGGATTCGATTATTCTTGCATCCGCACAGACCAAGTCTCCTGTTTTAAGTATAAGTATGTCCCCGGGGACGACGTCTTGCGAAGCGATTCTTATTATTTTTCCGTTTCGCAACACTTTTGTAAGCGGAGTGGCAAGTTTTTTCAGTGATTCTATTTCTTTTTCGGCTCTGCTTTCCTGCATTACCCCTATAATTGCGTTTATAATCACTATTCCGAGTATTATAATTGTGTCTATGTAGTCCGATTCATGACTTATAAATGAAGTGACAAACGAAATACATGCTGCAATAATTAAAATTATCACCATAAAATCGGAAAATTGAGCTGAGAGTTTTTTTAAAAAACTTCTTTTTTCCTCTTTTGATACAACATTTTTTCCATATTTTATTTCTCGTTTTTTAATTTCAGACTTTGAAAGCCCTTTTTCCGAATCTGAACTGAGTTTTTTTACCGCTTCTTGCGGTGACATTGTATGCCAATTCATAATATTTCACCCGTCGTCCTTTCTGTTTGATCACTTTTTTGTTTACGATAATAAAATATATAATCAAAATCGGACATATATTACTTTTGGGTATTTAAAAATATAATTGTTTGTGGTATGATATATTTATAAAAATAATGTTGGAGGAATTAGAATGAAACACATTAAAACCATAAATACTGCAGATCTTAAGAAAAGTGCCTCTTACGGCGGTTGTGGCGAATGCCAGGCATCTTGCCAAACAGCTTCAAAAGTTGACAACACAGTAAGCAATCAAAAATGCGAAAAATAAAAAAATAAAAAACAAAACATTTTATCAGTTATCTTTCGGTCAACGCCGAAAGATAATTTTTACTGAAAATATTTAAATACATTAACCGGAAGGCAGAAAAGTCAATGATACATAAATTTAAATGGGACGATATGAATTTTGTCCTTGATACAAACAGCGGAGCGGTTCATTCGGTTGACGAAATAACCTATGACGCACTTGATTTCCTAAACGGAAATTTTTTTGATTACACAGAAGATTACATAGTTAAAAAATTAGATAAAAAATACCCGGAGAAAGACATAAGAGAAGCATATTCAGAAATTTTTGAACTTTTTAAAAATGAAAAACTTTTTTCAAAAGATTCGTACAAAGAATTGGCCCGAGAAGAAAAACTGCGTTCACCAATAAAATCATTGTGCCTTAACGTTGCTCACGACTGCAATTTGAGATGTTCGTATTGTTTTGCGTCCGAAGGTGATTTCGGCTGTGGCAGAGAACTTATGCCTTTGGAAACCGCAAAAAAATCGGTTGATTTTTTAATTGAGCACTCGGGAAAGATAAAAAATCTTGAAATGGATTTTTTCGGCGGAGAACCTCTCATGAACTGGAACGTAGTAAAAGAAACAGTCAAATATGCAAGAAGTTTGGAAAAGAAATACAATAAAAATTTTAGATTCACTCTTACGACGAACGGAATTTTGCTCGACGATGAGAAAATTGATTTTATAAACGATGAAATATATGATGTGGTGCTCTCTCTCGACGGAAGAAAAGAAATAAACGACAAATACAGAATTACTAAAACAAAAAAAGGTTCTTATGATATAGTTCTTCCGAAATTTCAAAAATTGATTTCCCGTCGCGGAAATAAAAGTTACTACGTCCGCGGAACTTATACGAAAGACAATCTTGATTTTACAAAAGACGTTATGCATCTTTATAATTTGGGATTTAAAAACATATCCATGGAACCGGTTTTGTGCGATAAAAATTTTGTGTCTTCGGTAAACAAAGAAGATATAAGTAAAGTTCTTGCCGAGTATGAAAATCTTTGCCGAGAACTCATAAAAATGAAAAAATCAGGTAAAGAGATAAACTTTTTTAATTTTAATATAGATTTGGACAAAGGCCCGTGCGTTTTGAAGCGTCTCAAAGGTTGCGGATGCGGAAACGATTATGTTGCGATTACTCCGAACGGAGATATATTTTCGTGTCACCAACTTGTCGGAGAAAACGAATTCAAAATGGGCAATGTAAACAGCGGCACGTTTGATGATAATATAAAGAAAAGATTTCTTAATACCAGTATTTACCATAAAGAAAAATGTCAGAAATGTTGGGTTAAATTTTATTGCAGCGGAGGGTGCGCCGCTAAAAATTATCAGCACTGCGGAAATATAATGATACCGTTTGACGTCAACTGCGAAATGCAAAAAAAGAAAATCGAATGTGCAGTAGCTCTTAGATTTTCATAAATCTAGAATTTTCACATAACTATGACCACACCCGAAAGGTGTGGTCATGATTGTCGTTATAAATATATTAAAGAAGTTAAGTCACCTCATTTAAATCTGTTTTGTTGCTATATATGTAGTATTTGTTCCAAAGTAGATTCATCCATTAAACCAAAATCTTCTCTCTCGATAGCTGAAATTATAAGTTCTTCGCTTGTAGGTACATATACTCCAAAACCATTTTCCAAATCATCTACTACGACTGACATACAACTGATAACTTCTCCGAAATTATAAAGCCATTTATGTACAAATTCTGGACTTTCATTACTATTATCTGCAATTCTTTTTAAAATGTATTCTAAGGACTGAATAAACCTTAATCTTCGATCTCTTATGGTTCCGTTTATCTCATAGTTAGTGATATTCTCAATAATCTCTGTACGGAAATCATACAGGTTTTTACCCAAGTGCGTCTTTAAAAAATTATTTAATTTAAAAGCAACTGTCCCTATAAACCATTCAACACTAGCTTTGTTTGATAAATCATAGTTGAAATTACAGACTTGTGGAAATATTGTCGAAGCTTCTTCCTCTGACCAGTATACTGCACTTGCAGAATTCATGCTAAGCATTCCAGACAAAACAGTAACACCATACATTATTGATAAAAATTTAGATATGCCTTTTTTCATATTATTTCCTCCATTTAACTTTAATATATAATTATTATACCATTAATTTCGTAGTGAATCAATGTTATATTTAAAATTTGCAAAATTAATTTATCATTTAATTAAGATATAACAAAA
>CABUYS010000068.1 GCA_902495835.1 uncultured Oscillospiraceae bacterium
AAAAAATCAAAATTAAAAGCAAAACTATAATCGGAATGCTAACCATACCAACATAATTCACTGCCATAATTCCAAGTGCGGGAACAAGCGCCATAAGAATTTCTTCCACGGCATACGCAACCGAAGAAACCGCGTCACTTGCCATTATCGGAAGTCCCCACAATCTTGAAAGTTTTTCATCCTTTAACTGGTCATCTTTAAGAGCTGAACCCAAAAGTATTTTCTTTAAGTTTTTAAAACTGTTCACAATCACATCTTCTCCGTTTTCATTATTACTAAGTGTTTCGCTAACAATATTACCATAAAATCAACAAAATACAAGGTATTTTTCAAAAATAAAAATGTTTGCTTCGAAAAACAAACATTTTAACATAAATTCAAGTTAATATGAGTGATTTAAAAAATAAAATTTCATTAACTCAAACAAGTTTTTCTTCAAGACTACGTATTAAATTTCTTCGAATTTTTGTTTTTTCTTCATCAAGCTTTATGTTTCCGGAACTATCGATATATATAATACTGCCTTCCGAAATATTTTTATCAAGTTTTTTGTACTTAATAATTTTTATTTCTTCATCTTGATTTTCACATACAAGGTAATTTTCTTCTATTCTGTCAACAGATAAAAAATCCAATATTTACACATCCTTCGAAATTATTTTTCTGTTTCAAATTTTATTTTCTTTCCGTCTGTGCGCATTATAACTGTACCGTTTTCATCTGTTCTGTAAATCTTATCGCAAAACTTATTAAGCCGATTAAGCACAATTTCTTTTGGAAGATTACTTTTGTCGGGAGCAACCGATATTACCGCGTAAGCAGGTTTTACCTTTGACAAGAAATTATACGAACTGGAAGTTTTACTTCCGTGGTGACCCACTTTCAAAACAGTGGATTTTAAATTTTCGCCTGAATTAATAATATCCTCTTCTTCAGGCTTTTCGGCATCTCCTGTAAACAGGAAACTTACTTCTCCGTATGTTATTTTCATCACTATTGAATTGCTGTTTAATTTATCGTGATAATTTATAGGAGCCAGTATTTCGATTTTCATGTTTCCTATCTCGAATTTTTTACCGCTTTTAACGTATTCGATTTTTAAGTTATTTTTGTTTAAAGTCCTGAGCATTTTTTCATATGTAGCATACGTAGGAGTAATACTATCGGGAACTTTTGCGGCAATAAATTTATCTATTTTAAAATTATTAATGACGCTGCTCATTTGTCCAATGTGATCACGGTGAGGATGTGAAACAACTACTAAATCCAATTTTTTAACTTTTTGACGCTCAAGATATTCAACAACTGCATTGGTGGGCTCTTTATCAGCTGCGTCAATTAAAATACGTTTATCTTCGCATTCTATATAACAGCAATCGGCTTTTCCGACATCCAAAAAATGTACCGACATTCCGTAATCAATAGATTTATTTTCTGCTTCACCGTTATTTGAAGTAACAGTGGTTTCCGTCAAACTGTTCCAATTAAAATTTTTTATGTTGTCAAAATTCAATATGAACGCAAAGCAAAGTACCAACAATACTAACATTCCATAATTAAATTTTAACTTTTTAAAACATTTCATTTTATTATATTTCCTCATTTTTGTTGATTCATATTCATTTCCATAAATTGCTGATAATTTATCAAAACTTGCCTTGGCTTAGAGCCTTCGTGAGGGCCTACTATTCCCATTTGCTCCATCTCATCTACAAGTCTGCCTGCCCTTGCGTATCCAACTCTTAAACGACGTTGAAGTAAAGAAGTAGATGCTTGTCCTGCTTCGACCACACATTTAATCGCTTCGTTCATCATTGGGTCTGTTGAGCCTTCCGCTCCTGCGGAATCATTTCCTTTGGAGTTATCGGAAACGGCATTCTTTTCTATTTCTGCAGCAATTTTAGAATCATATTTACTTTCTTGTGAATTTTTTATAAAGTCTATTACTTTTTCTATTTCGCGGTCAGTCACATAACAACCTTGCACGCGAATCGGTTTTGGAGAACCGACGGGAGAAAACAACATATCTCCGCGGCCGAGAAGTTTTTCCGCTCCGCTCATATCGAGTATCGTTCTTGAGTCTATTTGAGAGGAAACCGCAAGCGCAATACGACTTGGAATATTTGCTTTTATTATTCCCGTAATGACGTCAACAGAAGGACGCTGAGTAGCTATAACAAGATGCATTCCCGCAGCTCTCGCCATTTGAGCTAATCTGCATATATAATCTTCTACTTCGTTCGGAGCCGCCATCATAAGATCCGATAGTTCGTCGATTATTATGACTATTTGAGGCATTTTTTCAAGCACTTCTCCCTCTTTGTCCGTAAGGCAAGGGTTACGTTCTATTAAATCGTTGTATGAATCTAAATCTCGAACATTATTTTCGGCAAATCTTTTGTAACGATTAAGCATCTCATTAACTGCCCAGTTAAGTGCTCCGGCAGCTTTTCGCGGATCTGTCACAACAGGGACAAGAAGATGCGGTATACCGTTATATACTCCCAGTTCCACCACTTTGGGGTCTATCATCAGAAGTTTAACTTCATCGGGTTTTGCGTTATAAAGAATACTTATTATAAAAGAGTTAATACACACGGACTTACCTGAACCCGTAGAACCCGCAATCAACAAATGCGGCATTTTGGCAAGGTCGGCAGTCATTATTTCGCCCGAAATATCTCTTCCGAGAACAACTGTAAGTTTACTCTTTGCGGAAGTAAATTTATTGGAAGAAATAAGCTCTCTCATTTTAACAACGCTTACGACTTTATTGGGTATTTCGACGCCTACAGCAGCTTTTCCCGGTATCGGAGCTTCTATACGCACTCCTGAAGACGCCAAGTTAAGTGCTATATCATCTGCAAGAGTGGTTATTTTACTTATTTTTACTCCCGAAGCGGGCTGAAGTTCATAACGAGTTACCGCAGGGCCTCGACTTATATCTATAATTCTGGTTTGAACATTAAAGCTCTTTAAAATATCCACAAGCATTTTTCCGTTGTTATTAAGCTCCGCAGTTATGTCACCTTCGTGGGGATTATCCGATTTATTGAGTATTTCAAGAGGCGGAAATTTATAATCTCCACCGGCGGAAACATCTTTTGAAGAATTTTCAAGTTGCTGCTTCATATCATCTTCAGACAACTCGGACGATGTTTTTTCGGATGAATTTTCCGATTTGGTTTTTAACATAAAATTTTCGGTAACTTTTGTAATATCGTCATACTCCTTGTTTTGACGCTCCGAAGAAGTTGTTTGAACATCAAAATCAAATTTTACAGGAGCTTTTTGCTTATCCGTATCTTTATTTGTATCATTATTATGACGATTTTTAAACTCCGCATTCTTGTCTTCAATCTTATTTTTTATAGCTTTAGCAGGTTTGGAAAAAGCTTTGAAAAACTCTATAAGTCCCGTTCCGCTTACAAACATCGTACATAAAAAAATAATTATAATATTTGTTATTCTTGCCCCAACTACGCCGAAAGCCCAAATTAACGGTGCTCCGATTAATGCTCCGAAAATTCCCGAGCTTTTATTTAGACTTCCTGACTTGTACTGACTCGCTATGCAGTTAAACCACTCATTTAAACTATTTTGCTGAACTTGTCCGAATTTTGCTGAAAAGACATAAAAAAGCGAACACGCAAAAATAATTGTCACAGCGGATATAATCAATTTAAATTTAGTATTTCCTGCAGACTTACCCAAAGCATCCAGCACCGAAACACACACAAGAAGTATCGGCCACAACAGAGAACACACGCCAAACAAACCAAAAATAAAATTATGAATCCACAACCAGATATTTTCTCCTGGAACAATTATCAAAAAAAACAAAAACAAAGCTAAACTAAAAAGAATTACCGCTCCGAGAGGATTTTTTTCTTTGGTTTTTTTATTTGCACTTTTCACACTCTTATATTTTCCGGAAGATTTTCCTATGTTTTTTTTCATCTCTTAATTCATTCCTTTACAAAGAAAATCCTGTAAAAATATTGACTCCAAGACAGTTTTCTATAATTCCTATAATCACTGCGGCCAAACCTACAATAAACGTATATACAACAAATATTATCATTTTATCGGTTTTAAGAAGCCATTTAAACAGTTTAATAGACAAAAATCCTACAACGGCGGAAACTATCATTCCTACTACTATGGGCGTTATTTCCACAGAAAGAGTAAATCCGTCTTTAACGGCGTCTTTGAGTTCAAGTGCAGCAGCAGCTACTATTGCAGGTATACCTAGGATAAAAGAATAATCAAGAGCGGTTTGTTTGTTTACTCCTCTTAAAAGTCCCGTAGAAAGAGTCGAACCTGAACGTGATATTCCGGGGAAAATTGAAGCAACCAGCTGCGTAACACCTATCCATACTGCGTCCATAATATTAAGACGAGTTCTTCCGTCCCAAATCCTTTTATTATTGTTTGAGTCTACATAAGCATAACTGAATTTTGCACTCTTCCGATGATTGATTCCCATTTTTAAAAGCACGCTCGTAATAAGCAACGAAATACCCACGATTATTATATTTTTTTCGCTTGCCAATTCTTCAGCTACACCTTTTATATCAGTGCCACTTCCCGGAACAGACATAAAAAGCATAAAAAGAGGTACTAGGCCTATTATAATCATAATTACTGTATTTTTATCGTTATTTAACTTTTTAAAATCAAATTTTCCTGTAAAAACATCTCCCAAAATTCCAAAAAATGCCTTTATTAAATTCCATACGGTTTTGTAATAAACGGCTAAAACCGCTACCAAAGTTCCGATATGGAGCATAACATTAAAAAACAAATTGTTTTCCCTTACCCCCAAAACGTGTTGAGCCAAAAGTAAATGCCCACTGCTGGAAACAGGCAAAAATTCTGTAAGACCTTGCACTATTCCTTGAATTACCGCGTCTAAAATATTCATAAATATGTACTCCTTGATACTTTTAATTTCTGCTCCGACACATTAAATATATGTCAAAACTCAACTTTTAATTATATCAAACTTTAAAACAAAATAATACCGTAAAATCAGGCATTTTAAAAATACAAATGCGTAATTTACGGCAGTTTTTAAAATATTTGCAGGCACTGTCTATTTTTTCTTTTTGGACTTGCCTTTATTTTTTTCTTCTATGCGTCTATAAAGACATGCTATTGCTTCCGAAAGTGTTCCGACATTATCTATAATGCCTTCCTTAACCGCTTGTTCGCCTTCGACGACTGAACCAATATCCAAAACCAATTCTTCGGTATTCATACAGAGTTCATAAAATCTTTTTTCAGATATATGAGAATTTGCAACAACAAAATTGGCTATTCTTTTTTGCATTCTCTTAAAATATTCAAAAGATTGAGGAACTCCTACAATCGTTCCGCCGGTTCTCACAGGGTGAACAGTCATCGTAGCGGAACGAGCTATAAATGACTCATCCGCACAAACCGCCAAAGGAACCCCTATTGAATGACCTCCTCCTATCACCATCGAAACTGTAGGTTTGCTCATTCCCGAAATTAACTCCGCCATTGCAAGACCCGCTTCAATGTCTCCTCCAACGGTGTTGAGAAGAAGAAGTAACCCTTCTATTTCGGGATCTTCTTCAATTGCAACGAGTTCGGGAATTACGTGTTCGTATTTTGTGGTTTTATTCTCTTCAGGTAAATATGTGTGGCCTTCTATTTGTCCAATTATGGTTAAACAGTATATTTTCTTTTTATTTGAAGAAGTTATTACGGAACCGATATTTTGAATTCTTTCATACTCCTGTTCGCTTCCCGTACCGGTAGATTCCGAAGACTTATCTTTTTTTGATGTATTGTTTATCATTTTTGAATTTTTTGACTCTTTCATTAATCATCACTCCTTAAAAATATTTTTCCAAAAAGATATCAAAAAATTCAATATTTTACATTTATTTGATAAAAAAATTATAAAAAACCATTGACACAATTTCATATAGTGGTATTATTATATATATTACAGAAAGAAAGGAGAAAAATTTTAATGATAAATACTCAATTAATGGAGTTAGTAAAAAAGATAGTCGAAAATCCTGAATATCAAAAAGAATTTGCAAAATGCAAAACCAAGCAAGAAATGTTCGATTACTGTTCCTCCATTTGTTCGGGTTATACACAAAAAGAATTTGACGATTTTTTATCTGAAATACTAAAAAGCGTAGCCTCTAAAGAAAGCGTTCCGATGTCTAATCAAAGTCTGAAAGATGTTTCAGGGGGACTTTCAGAAAGCAAGTTTGAAATTTTGAATAATTTAATTGATGATTCGAGTGAGAACATATTATTTTTAAAAATTTTTACAGAATTGTTTAAAGGCAATCTGGAATCTGAGAATTCAAAAGATATGCTAAAAGGAAATTTAAATACAATAAAAAAAATATATTAATAATAACAAAACTATACCCTTACTTTAAAAATAATAATATTAAAAGGAGAGAATCAATATGAACCAAAATTTAGTGAATCAAAGCTTATTAAAATTTTTTGAAGATATTTCCAAAGATGAAGAAAAATTAAAAAAACTTTTTTCATATGAAGATATGGATAAAATGTATGAATATGCAATTTCTGAAAGCAAAGGGGACTTTAAGAAAAAAGAATTTGAAGAATGCCTCAACAGCATCATAAATTTATCCGAAAAAATAAGTGAAGGAGAATTGGATCCCGAAAAAATTGACGAAGAAACTTTGAGTAAGATATCCGGAGGCGCAGAGGAAACTTGGGGAAGAAACATCGCCATGTTAGCTCCTGCTGTAATTACTCTAATTATAGCAGGTATCGGTTGGTACAGAGAAGACAAAAAAGCAAAAAAAGAGGAAGAAAAAGGAAAGGACCCGAGCCGTATAAAAGATAAAGAACTAGAAGACGAATATAGAAGGTTGCAATATATGAAAGGAATGGAAGAAGCCAGAAGATATTTAGCTACACCAACTGATAAAAACAAATAATTTTGTTTAAAAAATTTACCAACTTAAAATAAAATGTCACAGATATAAGGCGGTGATGTATGTTGAACGAATATGATGAGGTATTAACTTGTCTTTCAAAAATTTTGAATGATAAAAATACAGAACATAAATTTTATTCTATTGATAATCTTGATGATCAATACGAGTATTTTTCAAAGCGTTCCGAGAAAAATTTTTCAAAAGAAAAATTTAAAGAGGTTATGAGTTTTATCGAGGAACAAACAGAAAAAATTAAGAACAGTGAGCTATCTGAAGAGATTTTGGAAAATGTATCCGGAGGCGGGGACGACTATGTACCCGAAACATCTGGTAGGCGTGATACTTTAGTTTTTAAATCTCTTTTACCTTATTTTTCGGATAGTTTTTCTATTGGGCGTAATATAGGAAAAATTGTAAATTTAATTATGAAAAAACTAAAATACGAAGAGAAAAATTCAGAATTAGACGATCTAAGAAACGAATATGAGCGGTTACAAAAATTAGTAAAACAAAAACAAGAAGAAGAGGAAAAGATGAGAAGAAAAAACATAATAATGACTTCGGAAATAAAATAAAAAACAAAATAAGCATCCCCCAGCCTAGCGCTGGGGGTATTTCTTTAACGGGCAAAGCCCTGT
>CABUYS010000069.1 GCA_902495835.1 uncultured Oscillospiraceae bacterium
TCTCCTTTTGATGTTTTCTTTAGCAGTTTCCACACCGCTATTATATTCTACATCAAAAGGAGTTTTTATTACGTTATTACATCGCTTAAGCTATCACTGAACCACGCGGGCTTTCGCGTGGTTTTCTGAATACAAATATCCACCCGAATAACGGATGGTGTTTCTTTTTTCATAGCCCTAACACTACTGGCAAACTACAAGCAGTTTACTTGCCAGCCTGACAGTCATACATTTATTACTTGTCACCCTTTAAAAGGGCCTCTTATATCAAATAAACTTAATTGGTCACTTTCTCAACCTTGTTTTAACTGATTTTTTATGTATTACTCATCGCTTTTGTGCTTTTTCCTGTCGTGTTCACATAATAACCTTTGCGCCAAAAATCTCAATTTTTATATGCAAATTTTATATTTACAAACTACTGTTTTTTCTTTTAAAAGTTTCCGGATTGTTGGTTTAAAATAAATTTTTGTATTTATTATATTTGTTACATCGCTTAAGCTACCGTTGAAACACACCACTATCGCTTCATCTAAGTAACAGATAAAACGTTGTTTTTTGTGTTTTAACAGCAGGAAATAACGTTTTATTTATAAAAATAGTTTATATCATAACATTGCATTCACGTCAAAATACAAAAGTAAATCTATAAATAAAATTATTTACTTATTTTTTAAAATAACCACGGATTGATTGCCTAGTTCTGAAAATCTTTTCTTTACCAGTTCCTTTTTATAAGATATTAAACCATGATTTTTATATGGGTCATTAAAGTAATAGCTTTTGTCATCATAACCCACCAACACTAAGCAATGTTCATGATTTTTCCACGTAAATTTATCACCTTTTTTTAATTTAGAATTTTCATCGATATAATTTATAATCCACGAATAGCCCGGCGTTGTAGGCAGCATATCCATTGTTGCCCAAATTAAAACAGGAATATCTTTATCAATGTATTTTTTCGTAAGCTTATCTAAATTCAAGTCGGTAGAAAACAAAACTTTATGCTTTTGATTGTCAAGCACTCGTTTGATTGATTTTGCGGTTGAGGGAGCAAAACTTCCGAATCCGCAGTTTACACCGCCGGATTTATAAGGGTCACCCGGATACGCTGCATTAGGGTCAGGACCATATGCTTTACCATCTTTACCTATGTACCAGTTTTTTCTCAACAAATATTTATCAGTAAACTCTTTTTCCGATACTTTATATCCAAAATAATTCAAAAGCATTGTTGCACTCACGGCTTCGCAGCCATAAACTATGTCATTTTGGTTTATATACGGCACATTTATAAGCTTAGTGGGTTCTTGTTTGTTTTGTGTTGAATCTGTTTTTAACACTGCCTCGGGTTTTGATTTTTCAAAATCTGAATTATTTTTTTCAGAAGCATTAACCGTTAGAGGCAATCCAGATAATACACATAAAAATAACGACGCAAATCTAATCATAAATTTTTTACTCATATTTGTCTCCTTATGTAATATAAAGATTAAGAATAATTTATTTTTAACAAAATTTTTGACTTTGCAATAATTATATCACAAATTGTATAATATTTCAATTCAAATTATCAAGTAAAATGTATATTCAAACAATAACGATTATTTTTTGAACAAGTGAAAACCGACCGTTTTGAAATTCGGTCGGCACTTTTATGAATTATACTAATAAGTTTAATGTCATATTTTTTAATCATAGTTGTAATTGAATTTCAATTTTGTTTTATACCTATAATTACTCTGTCAATTCCATTTATATCCTCAAATACATTTAAAAGAACAAAACCATTTGAGTTCAATATATCGCAGACTTCCAAAGACTGACCTTGACCTATTTCAAAAGCTATTATTCCACCTTTTTTTATTTTAGATGACCAAAGAGATGATATTTTTTTATAAAAATACAAACCATCATCTCCCCCGTCTAAAGCCATTTGAGGCTCATTTTTAACTTCATCTTGAAGATTTTTCATATCCTCACTTTTTATATATGGAGGATTTGAAATAACAGCGTCAAAATACTCATCCTCAAAATTTTGATACGAAACAAAAACATCCTCATTTATACATTTTACTTTGCTATTGTGAATCGACACATTTTCCGTAAGATATCTGTACGCGTCTCGAGACTTTTCTATAGCATATATTTCAGGAGAGTTTTTTAAATATTTCTCAATAGTTATAGATATACAGCCGCTCCCGCTGCAAAGATCAACAATTTTCGGACAATTTAAATTTTTTAATTTATTCAACGATTCTTGCACGAGCACGGTAGTGTCGTCACGAGGTATTAAAACACCTTCCCCTACTTTAAACTCCATTCCCATAAAAGTCCAAGTTCCCAATATGTATTGAAGCGGAATTTTTTTCTTTCTTTCATCTAGAACTTTAAACAGTTTACTCTTAAATTCATCAGGGAATTCATGTGAGCCATTAAAAATCATTTCTTTTCGGTCAAAACCAAAGCATTTTTCAAAAATATAGTCCGTATCAGACCTAAAATCATCAATTCCTGAATATTTAAGTAAATCACAAGCAGTAATATATGCTTCGCGAAATGTCATTATTCTTTCTCCAAATCAGTTTCGTTTTTTTGAAGTGTTTCATCGGAAAAACTCGGAAAATTTACCGTTACGGTAGTGCCAAAACCTTCTTCGCTTATTATATTTAAGGTTCCCCCGTGGAGAGCTACTATTTCATCAACAATGGCAAGACCTATTCCAGAACCTTGTTTCATATAATTGGCTTTGTAAAACTTTTTTGTAACATTTGGAAGATGTTCCGCAGATATCCCGCAACCGTTATCCGTAACGCTTACATATACCATATTTTCGTTTACTCCCGCACTTACACTTATAGCTCCTCCTTCTGCCGTATACTTCAGAGCGTTATCTATAATATTGATGAAAACCTGTCTGAGGCGATTTTTATCACCCATTACGGGGGGAAGCATTTTGGGTTCAGTATAAATAAGAGTCTTCTTTTCGTTAGCCGCTCTTTCTTTAAACATATAAACGGCTTCTCCGAGCTCGGCGAGAATATCGATTTTTTCTTTTATAAGATTAATTCTTTTATCTCTTATACTTGAAAAATCCAACAAACTTTCAACAATCCATGACAGTCTTCCGGCTTCTTTAACTATCGTATCCAAACCGCGCTTCATAGTCACCGGATCAGAATCACATATCTGCATTGTTTCTGCCCAACCCTTTATTGCCGTGAGAGGTGTACGAAGTTCGTGAGAAACGGATGAAATAAATTCATTTTTTAATTTTTCCGAAGCATCCAATTCTTCCGCCATGTAATTAATTGTATCGCTAAGCTCGCCTATTTCATCGTCATATTTTTTATCTATTTTTATATGAAAATCCCCTCGAGCAATCATTTGAGCTTTTGAACATATCTCGCTTACGGGAGTAACAATGGATTTTATAAATTGTGTACCTGAAAAAATCATAAAAACAATCACCACAGAACACAAAGCCAAAAGAATAAGCATACCAAATACAATTCTTGAGTTAGCGTTCTCAACAGAAGCGACATATCTGATCGCTCCTATGTATTTATCGTTACGGTCATATATGCAGCGTGTAACGGATATCAATTTTTCTCCCGAGAAAGACTTTCCTTCCCATATTCCAAATCCGTTTTGAGAACTTCTTGCTTGCTCGTAATCCGGTCTTATTTCCGAACAATCAGGTAAAAATCCCATGGATGTTATTATTACATCATTATTTTCATCAAAAATCATGAGTTCCATTATATCCGCGTCGGAAAAATTTTTAACGTATTCCTTTGCCATATCGGAAAAACCGTTTTCGGTTTGAACCGAATAACTTTTAAACATACTGTAAAGTTCGTTTGTTCTTCCCTTTAAAGTCTGCTTGATACCGCTGTAAAAATAACCCCTTATAATCAAAGCAAAAGCAGCTACCAAAACCGTGAAAATCCCTATGGTAAATACCAAACTGTTAAAAATCCAGCGTCTTTTTATTCCTTTTATTGTCATATTAATAAATCCTTTAACTTAATTTTCCCATTTGTAACCCATTCCCCACACTGTAATTATGTGTTGCGGAAAAGACGGGTCATCTTCAATTTTCATTCGAAGTCTCCTGACGTTAACGTCAACAATCTTCTCTTCACCTTTATGGGAATCTCCCCACACGTGGTGAAGTATCTGCGTGCGACTAAGAACCGTACCCGGATTTGAGAAAAAGTATTCCATGATTTGAAATTCCACTTGAGTAAGTTCAATCATACGTCCGCGTTTTTTGAGAGCACGGTTTCTCAAATTCAAAACAAATTCACCAAACTTAATCTCATCGTGAAATTTATTTTCCGATCTCATCATGTTAAGAGCAACACGCCTATACAGAGCGTCCACTCTAGCAACGAGCTCCGACGGACTGAACGGTTTGGTTATGTAATCATCCGCTCCCAGCATCAAACCGCTCACTTTATCCATTTCTTGAGTTTTCGCAGTCAAAAGAATTATACCTATGGTATCGCTCCTTTTCCTGAGTTCTTTACAAACTTTCATACCATCCATACCGGGAAGCATTATATCCAAAACAGCCAAATCAAAATCTCCATTGTAGTGCTCAAACATTTCAAGTGCTTTTTCCCCGCTGTCGGTATCCACAACTTCATAACCTGAACGTTGTAAGTTTATAACCTCAAATTCTCTTATTGCTTCTTCATCTTCAGCTATAAGTATTCGTTTCATTTAAAATCCTCCATTTAAAACATTATTTAAATTTTTTAACTGCGTTTCAGACAAATTAATTTGAGAAATATCATCATTACTGAATTTATACACCAAAGTATATATTCCTTCAAAATCTTCGGCTGAAATTATCAACTCTTTGTCTTTGTCACCGTCTGCGTCGATTATATCAACTTCACAAATGTCTGTGGAACAAATAGAAATATCTTTGAAAATTTCATATTTATTTTCACTGTGTTCAATAAAAATCACATGTACCATATATTTTTCTTCCGCTACTTTACAAAATGCAATTTTAAAGTTTTTATTCGCCGAAGAAACGCTAAAGTCAATAACCGAAGAATATTTTTCTTCGAATTTGGGATATATCCAACATATTTCTTTTTGGAAATAATTTTTAATCAACACTCTTACACTTTCTTGATTTTCAGAAAGCTTCGGAGGACTCATTGCACTTTGAATTTCAAAAAAATTTTCAACTCCGCAACCTGAAAAAAGTGTTAAAGAAAATGCTAAAATTCCGATTTTACAAATCTTATTTTTCAACCATAAACCTCCATTCAAAAATACCTATATTTAAATTATACCATATTTTATTATGCATTTAAATGTGCAGTTAATATGTTTTAATGGCTCATAAACAAATAATTTTAAACAATTTGAGCAAATAAAATTATTGACACTTAGATATACTAAATGTATAATAAATTCCAAAATACTATATCTTTCAAACAAAATAGGAGATTAAAAATGAGTATTGGAGCTAAATTTTCTCAACTGGGTAACAAATTTGGTGAGTTAAAAAGCAAATCAGGAATACTTGGGAGTAGTTATCGTACCAGTGTTTTGTATGATTTTACTATTGTAACAAAAGCAGTTTTTCATATATTTAAAATTACCAATGAAAAACTTCAATTTAACAGTGTCCCACAAGTTCATTCGGCTTCAAAATCTAAAAGTTTTGAAAAATTTTTCAACTCTTCGGGGGGATTTCAGTTTCCCAGAAAATTTAAACATTTTGAATCACTCCCTGTACAAATTAACCCTTCCGACATAAGAATGAACTACGGAGCAGCTTTGCTGGATTATTCCAGAATACAAAGCGGTGTGGAACGTTCATTACCTGAATCGTCTGACGGAAACATAACTCCTTTGGTAGGAAAAGATGTAGCGACTGCACCTGCAACTCTTGAAATAGACCTTGATTATGATATATATGATGATTACGAAGCGGCAACATGCGGAGGAGTAGCACATGCTTCTTCAGCACTACAGCCGCTGTCTCTTCTGAGCGGGGACTGCGTAAGTTTAAGAAAATTATGTGAATATTCTTGTCTAAAAGATTACTATGCTTTGTTCGAATGGGGAGACATACATTTCTTCGGAATTATAGACAACGTAAACACACAATACAACGCTTTTTCTGCCAAAGGAACACCTCTAAAAGCTCACGCAAACGTAAATATGTCAGAACAAATACTCTCTACAAGCGGCGGCTTGAAAAACGACCCTTTAGAAAGCGGATGCATAGATTTTACAGATATAACTAAAGTCAAATCCTATCAATCAAAACAAAATGCATTGTCAACTGTTCAAATGGGTATCACTCAAGCTTTAAGGTAGTTTAAAAATATATTTTTATTTAAAGTACAAGGAGGAGTAAAAATATGCCCGGAGGAACCACAGTACTTCAAGATTTAAACACACAAACCTTAGAACCAAAAAATGGAGCACAAGATATGACGCAAGACTTAACAAAACTAAAATCACAAGTCTCGCCTACCAATGACGAATCAAATGCAGGAAACGAAACAACAGCTTTAACAAAAAGCGCTAATGAAATTATTGATAAATTAACTCCTAAAAAACCAAATTCTACCAAGGATTTTAAAGAATTGTATGAATCGATAGAAAGAGACTTTAAGAGCACAACTATCAAAAGAATACACAGCGAGGCTGAAAAAAACTTGGGTTCTTCTGATGCGATAGCAAGGGCGGACGCATATTTACAGGTAATCCGGCTTTTAGGCAAAGAATATTTTTGTATATCCGAAACCGATAAATCAAAACTTGAGTCCCTTCAAACACGTTTAAACAGTTTTTTTGGAAAAAATGATACTGAAGAATTGTATCTTCAGCATCTGACAGAAAAAGCAGGAGAACAAATTGACAATGCAACTGCTTTTAAAAACGATTTAAAAAGGCGCCCTCAAAAAAAATTCGAAGAAAAAAAACAAGAGCTAACCGAATATTGCAAAGCCATATACAATCAATATTCAAAAACTAAAGATTTGTCCCCCCTTGACGATACTCAAAAATCATTACTTGAAATGTACGCTTTAGAATTGGCGCAAACAAGTGGAAAAACTGATTTACTTGAAGATTTGGCTTTTGATTTTGTTTTAGGTTCTCAAACAGTTACAGATTTTGAAAAAAAAATAGTAAACAATGCGTTAGGTGTTATAGTAAAAAAGGAAGACGAACTTGATGAACTTGAAAAACAAATTTTACGAGGAAGCGTAAACAAAACGGATTTGTTTGAAATTTCAGGTGAGCTTAGTGAAAAATTATCCACGTTATGTGAAAGAGAAGGTATTAAAGTTAGAAATAAACCCTCAAGGTTTTCACAGGAACAGGCTTCCCATAGTGACGAAGAAGACGATGATGATGAGTATACTATTGATTACGACGATGAAGATGAAGACGAATCTGCCACAACGGAATCTCCAACTTCAGCTAACCAATCAACAGTAACTGATTCTCAATCTCAAGGAGGTCAAACCACCGCAGCTCAACCTCAGGCTCAACCTCAAACTCAAACAGGAGAGCAAAATGAACCCAAAGAATTTGTTTCTGCAAGCGTTGCAGAAA
>CABUYS010000070.1 GCA_902495835.1 uncultured Oscillospiraceae bacterium
AAAATACGATGACAAATCATTTGTAATGGCTGATGTTCCGGGACTTATTGAAGGAGCATGGAAAGGTGTAGGTTTAGGGCACAACTTTTTAAGACACGTGGAAAGATGTCGTCTTTTGGTACACGTGGTTGATGTTTCAGGATGTGAAGGAAGGAATCCTTGTCAGGACTTTGACATTATTAATGAAGAATTGTTTAAATTTAATTCTGAGCTTTCCAAAAGGCCGATGATTGTAGCAGGAAACAAATGTGATATAGCTTCAGAAGAACAAATAGAGAATTTTAAGAAATACGTTACGGACAAAGGTTACGAATTTATTAAAATTTCTGCAGCAACGGGAAAAGGCATTAAAGAAATGTTAAATTTAATTATTTCCAAACTGGAATCTTTACCTCCCGCACATTTGTTTACTCCGAACACAAGTTATGAAGAAATCAGTTCAAATTTTGAAGATAATCTTACAATAACAAAAGAAAATGGCGTGTTTGTTGTGAGTGCCAAATGGCTTGATAAACTCATTAATTCGGTAAATTTTGAAGATTATGATTCTATGTGTTATTTTCAAAATTATCTTAACAAAGCAGGCCTTTCGGAGGCTCTCAAAGAAGCGGGAGCTCAAGATGGAGACACGGTAAGAGTAGGTGAAACAGAGTTTAATTTTTTTGATTAAATTTTAGTATATGGAAGAAAAAGATATAATCAAAACAAAAGAGTTAAGTACAATAACTCCTCAAAAACTGGCTTTTTTAGGGGACGCAGTGTACGAATTGCTTGTAAGATACAACATAGTAAAAAACTTTCAGGGAAATATCGGAGAGTTAAATTCGATAAAAACAAAAAATGTGTGTTGTTCCGCACAGTCCGATATGTATGAAAAAATAAAAGACATTTTAACCCCAAAAGAAATAGCGGTTTACAAATGGGGCCGAAATGCTCATACAGGTAATTCTTCCAAAAAAAGGTCTTCGGTTGCCTATCACCGAGCTACAGGTTTGGAAGCATTGTTTGGATACCTTTATTTAAATCAAGAGTTTGATAGAATTCGAGAATTCGTCAAATTTTTAAATTTGTGATATATGTTTGCGGTTTGTTAAAAATATATGATATAATTTAAATATATAGTATTGACTTTTCTTGTATTATGTGTTACTATAATAGCAGAGGAACTGATAATTAATGGTGAAAGGAATGGTTTATAATGGCGTCATTGGGTTGGTGCTTTTTAGCAAGTTGTACATTTGTTAAACTTATGAATGATATTAGCGGTGATTTTGGAAATTTTCTTGGGTCATGTGTGTTTTTAAAAGAAAAATTAGGAATTTTGTGGACAAAAATTTCGAAGAAGGGAGAATAATTATGCTTGATTATATGAATGTACGTAAATGTAACGGATGGTGGGAATGTGCCGTTGGAATAGGTAAATTTTTCGTAACGATATGTGCTGCTGGTTCATTGTTCAACGGAATATCAAAGTGCTTTGGTGCTAGTGGGAATATATTTCCGTCTTTTAAAGTGGATGGCAATGGAAAAAATGCTTCCTTTCCCTGCTGGATGTAGTGAAAGTAAGATTTTATACTTAAACTCTTTAAATTTTTAGTAACAGTCATCACTCTTGCGTTATTTGAACAAGCGTTTGTTCATGTTTAGTTTGCTAACAGCAATGTATTTGTAAACATTAGCAGTGGAGTGTTGTTCTAATTTACCCTCAATTGCATTGATTAAAAGATGGCAGATATTAATTTATCTGCTGTCTTGTTTATTTTGGAAAAGTTCATACTTTTTATATAAATATTTTCAAGTTCATCGTGAACTTCCAAAGCGTGATTTAAATTTTTTATTGATTCTTCCAAAGTTTCTCTGCAGAATTTTTGATTAAATTTTATAATATTTTTTTGACCGGAAATATTTTCCCGAGTTAAAAAGCGCTTGGTTTTAATTTTTTTATATATAGAATTTTTAGGTATGCAGGATAATTCTTTTGGATTTTTAACTGCAAATCCGATATCTAAATCGGGAATAAAAAGGGCATTAAGTTCTTCCGAAGGAGCAAATGGAGACGGGCATGAAATGACATTGTGTGCTGAATTAAGTGCACAGTGTCTTATTTTTTTCAATATGTAACTTCCTACTACGCTGTAAGAATCTTCTATTAAAAACACTTTTTTCGACATGTTAAAAAGTGTATTGTTGAAAAACACATAGCCTTTTGGAGTAATCGCACTTATAAATTTTAATTTTTCTTCAGAATTTTCATAAATGTCTTTATTTTTATTGATTTTTTTAAATAATTTTTTAGATAATCTCTCGCAATAAGCATCTAAAGATTTGTAATTTAAACTTTCTTTTATTATTTGTGATAATTCGGAAAAAGAGCGTCCGCATGCGTTCAAATATCTCTGGGATTTTTTATGATAATGTGAATTTTTTTTGCATAGATATTGTATTTTTTCTTTTGTTTTGGAAAGAGTTTTTCTGTTCCATGCGTCTCCCAAATTTACTATAACATCCGATACTCCCGGATAAATTGGGTCCAAAACATGCGGAGCGGTACCGTCAGCTATTGCAATTTTCAGTTCCGGAATTATTACTGCATCCAAAGAATCTGGGTCGGAAGAGCAATGAATGAGTTCGGGCTTGATACCATTTAACAATGCTTTATCGGCTATTTTTTTCATTAGAGTAGATTTTCCTGTTCCCGGGCCTCCTTTCAGTATGTAACAAAACCACCCTTTTTCGGGGCTATAGAGGCTGTCAAATACTGAAAAAAATCCTTCGGTAGTGTTTGAAGCCAGAAAAAATTCTGTAGTTAAAAAATTGTTTTTCATAAAAAAATCACTCCTTTTTAGCCATAATATGAATTTAAGCTAAATTACGTGATATTTAAATGGTATACAATAAATATAAATACGCTTGATTTTTATTTAAATTATGATATAATTCTTACAAAACTATATTTTGTGATTTAAAACAAGGGGGTATTTATATGATAGAAAGAGTTGAAAGTGTTTATACTAAATCCGGAGAAGATGCAGATTTGAAAAAAATTTTAAAAGTACTTAAAAAGTATACTACTGATTGTACAAATAGTAGCAATAGTAAAAGTTTTTATGATAAAATATTTTGCAGTATATCATTTATGAATTTTGCAAGAAGATTTTTTAATAATATAAAAGAGAAAGATTTGCGTGATAAGGATAAAAAATATGAAATAATTACAAAAATTGCTGTGGATCCAAATGCATCAGGGAAAAGAGCGCTTTCTGATAAAATAGATGACGAAGAAAATAAAAAATCGTATCTTTTTAGAATTTATAAAGCACCTTCCCGAATTGTAATGATTTTGAATTCAATAAATAAATTCAAGGCAAGCAGAAATAAAGCAAAGTTAAGAGAAAAGTGCCTTTTGCTCTCAAAAGTTGGAACAAAAAATTCACCGGAGAGATATAGACTGGTAGTCACTTTGCTAAGTGATGAAGAAAAATGGGGAAAATTTTGTGAAGTTGCAAAACAGAAAGAAAGATATTTTAACTCACACCAAGCAAAGAAGTTGGAAGAAATTTATGAAGATTTAGAAACTTTGTCAAAACAATAACCTTAAATTGCTGTTTGTACGAGTAAACCATAAGTAGTATAATAAAGTATATTTATATTAATCGAACATGGTGTGGTTAAAGTTAAAATATGTATGAACAATAAAATTTTAATGGCAAAAGTAGCCGTAGAAAAAATTTCTTACCTTGCGGATGAATTCTACAGTTATTCGGTTCCAAATCAGTGGAGTAAGGTTATTGCAGTAGGAGAAAGAGTAATTGTTCCTTTTGGCCGAGGCAATACTCCGAGGTTGGGAATAGTAACTGATTTAAGTTTTGAGGAAAGTAATTTCAAATTAAAAGAAATCGCAGCGGTGCTTGACAGTGTACCGCTTATTTCTCTTGAAGGAATTTCACTTGCTGCTTTTATGAAGAATCATTATTTTTGTTCTTACTTTGAAGCCGCCAAACTTATGATGCCTCCGGGAACCAAATTAAATTTAAGCGATATAAAGTACATAATTAAAGACCGAAATTACTTAAGCACTGATGAAAATGAAAAAAAATTATGGGAATGCATGCTTAAATCCAAAAAAGAAAAAATCACTTTGAAAAATATTTTAAATTGGAAAATAAAAAATTACATTCAAAGTATTGAATCACTTTTATTAGCGGGAGCAATTGAAAAAATTGTTGAGGTGTCCGCTTTTCGCGGTGAAAAACTTATTAAAATTTTTAAGCTCGGTAAAGTTGATTTGCAATCATTTACTTTCACTCCAAAACAAAGTAAAGTTGTAAAATATCTTGAAAGCGTCAAACACGCTACGCAAAAAGAAATATGTTATCAGACGGGAGTGAGCGAATATGTTATTAATTCGCTTTTAAAAAAGGGTGTAATCCTGTCAGTAAAAATTGCGGAAGAAAAAGATACCTCTTTCATAGACGCAAAAAAGCCTGATGAAATTTATATAAAACCGCATTTGAGTGATGAACAAAACAATGTTTTTGAAAAACTTTCAGAGGTACATAATTTAGGTAAATTTGAAATATCGCTTCTTCACGGAGTCACGGGGAGCGGAAAAACAGAAGTTTTAATGAATTTGGCAGACAAAGTAATTTCCGAAAATAAAAGCGTTATCTTTACAGTTCCTGAAATATCGCTTACAGCTCAATTTATTGATGTTTTTCGTAAAAGATATAAAGATAAAACCGTGCTGATTCACAGCGGCCTTTCGGACAGAGAGAGGTTTTATGCTTGGAAAAAATTAAAACAAGGTAATTCTTTTGTTGTTCTGGGGACTCGAAGTGCAATTTTTGCTCCTGTTAAAAATTTGGGATTGGTTGTAATAGACGAAGAGCATGAATTTACATATAAATCGGACTCAAATCCGAGATTTAATGCAAAGGATGTTGCAAAATACAGGTGTAAAAGCAGTAACGCATTGCTTGTTTTTTCTTCGGCAACGCCGTCGATTGAAAGTTATTATAAAGCAAAGTCGGGAAGATACAAACTTTTTACGCTGAAAAGCAGATATGCAGGTGCAACCCTTCCCGATGTTAAAATTGTTGATATGAATGATTCAAACGTAAATACAGACGGCGGTCGGTTCAGTGATGAATTAACAAACGCCTTAAAAGACAATTTAAAAGCAGGAAAACAGTCTCTGATTTTTGTTAATAGGCGAGGCCACAGCCCGTTTGCAAAATGCTCTGATTGTTCAAAAGTTTTGCTTTGTCCGCATTGCAGTGTTTCGCTTAATTATCATAGGGCAAACAACAGATTTATGTGTCACTACTGTGGATATTCGTGTACATTTTCGTCAAAGTGTCCCGAATGCGGTTCAGAAAAAATTTGTTGTTTTGGAACAGGAACTCAAAAAGCCGAAGATTTTTTAAAAAAAATTCTTCCTGAAGCTAAAATTTTAAGAATGGATTCAGATAATAAAAATTTAAAGAATTCATGCGAAAGTGAATTTAAAAAATTTGCGGACGGCGAATATGATATTTTACTCGGAACTCAAATGATCTCAAAAGGATTTAATTTCCCTAATGTTACGCTTGTCGGTGTGTTATCTGCGGACGGATACATGTATACGGGAGACTACAGAAGCTATGAAAAGACATTTTCTCTTCTTACTCAAGTTGTCGGACGAGCGGGAAGAGGGAAATATCACGGAAGAGCAATTATTCAAACATTCAGTCCCGAGAGCGAACTTTTAAATCTTGCCGCAAAACAAGATTATGAAACATTTTTTGCTCATGAAATTAGTATTCGAAAAGCCATGCTTTACCCGCCGTTTGTTGATATTTGCGTTGTAGGATTTGCGTGTGAAAGCGAAAAAAAAGTAACGCTTGCAAGTTCCAAATTTTTTAAAATTATGAAACAAGAAGCGTTTAATAACTATTCCGATTTGCCTTTAAGAATATTCACACCTTGCCCTGCAAATATTGCAAAAGTCGCTGAAAATTATCGTTACAGAATAATCGTAAAGTGTAAAAACAATATGAAGTTTAGAGAAATGATGTCAAAAACTTTAGAAAAATTCTCTCAAGAATCAAGACTGCAAAGCGTGCGTGTTTTTATAGATATCAATCCTGATACAATTTTATAAATTCCATAAGAAGATTGACGCTGTTTTTGGAAGCACACTCGATAAATTTTTTAAAATCCACAGAAGAATTTTTATCAGCAGTATCCGAGATGGATTTTATTACTCCGAAATCAACGTTGTTTAAGAAACACACTTGACCTATTGAACCTGCTTCCATTTCACAGGCAATGCCGTTGAAATCATTTTTAATTTGATTTAATTTTTCCGTGGAATTTATAAATTGGTCTCCTGTCAACACGGTTCCACAGTGAGTTTTAATATTTTTTATGTTTTGAGAAGCTGATAGTAAAAGGTTTAAAATTCGATTTGCACACGGAATTTCAACTTTCCCGATACCGCTTATTTCTCCCTTTTTTCTCTCCGGGAATGCACTTACGTCGAAATCGTGCTGAACAACTGATGTACCTATAACTATATCTCCTATATTGATTTTGTGACTGAGCGCACCCGCAACGCCTATATTTATTATCAGTTCGGGACTATAGCGTATTATCATGCTTTGAACGCACATTGCAGCGTGTACTTTCCCGACTCCTGATAATGCCAAAACGCATTTTTTGTCTAATATTTCTCCTGTGATAAATTCCAAAGACCCTATTTTTTCTTTTTTTATATTTTTTGTTAATTTAATTATTTTGTTTATTTCTTCTTTTTCGGCGCAAATAATTCCAATCATTTAAATCTCCTATTTATTGTGAATTTATTTCTTTATAAGTCACATAATAAAAATATTGCTTTTATAATTATATCAAATTAGCTTTGTAAATTAAAATTTATTAAGGAGATATTTTTATGGATTATTTAAGAGCATTTGTAGTCGGCGGTTTAATTTGTGTAATTGCGCAAATATTCATTGACAAAACAAAAGTAACCCCGGCGAGGATTTTAGTAGGATTGGTTCTTTCGGGAGTGGCGCTTACCGCGGTAGGTTGGTATGAACCTCTGGTAAAATTCGCAGGAGCGGGAGCTACGGTACCTTTGTCGGGATTCGGTTATCTTATGGCCAAGGGAGTTGTTGAGGCAATACAAAAGCAGGGCTTTTTAGGCATCATAACAGGTGGCCTTACGGCAGGTGCGGCAGGAATTTCAGCAGCGATTTTTTGTGGATACGTTGCAGCATTGTGTACCAGGTCAAAAGATAAAAGTTAAGAAAGAAAAACATTCGCTATTAACAAAAAATAGCGAGTGTTTTTTTATTATGTTTTAACCCAAAGAACTATGCGAAGCATAGTTCAAAAACCGCGCGCTAAGCGCGTGGGATTAGGACTTAAGTACAAACAACACCTTTTAGAATA
>CABUYS010000071.1 GCA_902495835.1 uncultured Oscillospiraceae bacterium
ATAAATATTTTGTTGTCTTGGGACATGATTTAGATGGAAATGCCATAGGAGTTGTTATTATAGACACAAAAATAAATCCTAATTTGCCTCTAAGACGGCAACAGATGCACTATCAATTGTCTGCAAAGAAATATGCTTTTCTAAAAGAGAAAGATCGTTTTGTAGATTGTTCTGATTTGAAAACGATTACTGGTAAGCGTTTTAAAGAACTGTTTGGGAACGATAAAGCTAAAGGTATCATTATGCAAGATGACCTCGAACTGATTAAAGGTGCTGTGATTAGCTATGAAGATGCTTCGCCTAAAATGTTAAGGCGTTTTGGATTATTGCTTTAAGTATGTGTTTCCTTTGTTGATTACTATTCTGATATGAGTTCCATAGAAAAATTAATGTTGCTTGACGAATTTTTCGCATTGCGCAAAGCTAATCGGGAAGAGAGGGAAAAACTTTGAGAGAAATCTACCTACTAGATAGGATGTTTGTTTTGGAGTATTTGATTTTTTTATGGATTTGACAAAAGATGTGGGACCATGAGAATCTGCTTAATGATTATCAGAATAAATGCTAGTGATATTTAAAAAGGGGGGCACTTTTGCTTTGCTTTATAATTTATAGAGGTCATAATTCAAGCTGTGTCAGTTCTTAATCCATTGAGTAAATCATATTTTACTTCGGATAAACACTTGAATATCAATATAAATACAAGTAGTAATCTACTGATAAAAAGAAAAATGCAAAGATTGACACAGTTTAAATTACGTCCCCCTAATTTTAATATTTTATCTTTCTATAGTTTGCTATCTTGTAATGGCTAAAAAAGCATTAGTTTTAATTACTAACTCTTTCCCTTTTGGTAAAGGAGAAACTTTTGTAGATAATGAAATTCGCTATTATAGCAAGTTTTATCCTGTTTACGTTGTTTCTATAGATAATGTTTGTCCACAGCGCTTTTTGAACATCCCTAATAATATTAGCATTTATCAAATGCCTAAATTGAGTAGATGTAATAAAATAATCTGGTATCTACGTTCTCTTCTCAGGCAAGTCTTTTATGAAGAATTACTATTTTTGCTAAAAGAAAGAAATTATTTTTTTTCGAGACTGCATTCTTTGATTGCATTTATTGGTTTAGGTGAAAGGGTGTTTATTTTTCTAACAAAGAATATATCTAATAAAATTGAAGGACATGATACGGTCTGTTATAGTTATTGGCTGCATCATGGAGCTTATGCTGCAGTTCGTTTTAAGAAAAAGTTTTCAGCAAGAGCAGTAGCTCGGTGTCATGGGTATGATTTATATGCAGATAGGTATATCTCTAATTATTTACCTTTGAGATTCTATTTATCAAGTTACCTGGATGTTATATTTCCAATATCTAAGCATGGCTTGGATTATTTAAAAGGTAATATTTTTATTTCTAAGAGTTGTAAACTAGAAGTTTCTCGTTTGGGCACTTTTGATTATGGAATTAAAAGTAATGTACATTTGGAAGGAACACTTCGATTGGTATCTTGTTCTTGGATTGTGCCAGTCAAGAGGGTTCATAGGATATTAGAAACATTGCAACAAATAGTTGATATAAATATTGAATGGACACATATTGGTGGAGGAGCATTAAAAGAGAGGTTGGAATTAGATATAGAAAAACTACCTAAGAATATAAAAGTAAATTTGCTGGGGGAATTGACATCTACAGATATTTATAAATTATATAAGGAAAACTCTTATCATATTTTTGTGAATGTTAGTGAATCAGAAGGTATTCCTGTTTCTATTATGGAGGCTTCATCTTTTGGCATTCCTGTGATTGCGACCAACGTGGGTGGAGTGGGAGAAATTGTAGAAAATGGGTATAATGGTTTATTACTGAATAAAGATTTCTTGAATAGAGATTTGAGTGTTTGTTTGAAATCTATTGCTTGTATGGTAGATAATGATTATCAGACTTTAAGAAAACATGCTAGAGAAATGTGGGAAGAAAGATATAATTCTTCTGTGAATTATAGCAAATTTGTGCGAATATTGAATGAGTTGTTTTGACTTTAAGGACTTTATAAAGATATATAGAGATGGAAAAGCAGACGATAGGTTGGATGTTTATGTTGTCGGGAAAAAATGGAATTGTCCGGGTGAAGGTAAATTTTGATGATAGATTTAAGGATGATAAGTTTTATTGTGATAACGAGAAGATTACTATTGTTTCTGATGGGGTGATTTTAAATAAGTCGGAGCTGTTCGCAAAATATAAGGTTACAACTCTTGAGGATTTACTTTTTTTATTATTAAAAAAAGATGAATTTACTTTTTTTAAAGAATTTATAGGCCCATTCAATGGATTTTATCGTAATAAAGAAACTGGAGTGCTTATTGTTTGGGGAAATCAGACGGGTGATAGTGCTCCTTTTTATTATGTAGGAGTGGATGGTAATGTTGTAGTTAGTAATAAATTTAACTTGGTATATGAAGAGTTAAAGCGGAATGGAATGGTATATTCGTTTTCGGATAAAGCCGCTTACCAATTGCTTTCTTTCGGTTATATGGTAGATGATTCTACATTCTTAAAAGAGGTGAAGAGGGTGAGAGCTGGAAAGTATTTGTTTGTGAGTGAGAAAGGAATGAATATCAAGGAATGGCATCGTTTTTCCTATAAAGTAAAAATAGATATGGGAATGAACGAGGCGATAGAGTTAATTGATCAAGGTTTCAGAAAGGCTGTTAAACGTTGTTTTGACAAAGATACGGAGTATGGATATAAATATCATTTGGTGGATTTAAGTGGTGGTTTAGATTCTCGAATGACAACTTGGGTTGCTCATGATATGGGTTATAGAAATATTGTTAATATCTGTTATTCACAATCAACTAGTCTGGATTGCCAATATGCAAAAGATGTTGCCCACTTTTTGGGTAACCAATTTTATGTAAAGTATTTGGATGAAGCTTCGTTTGTGCGAGAAGTGGAGGAAGTTACGAAAAAGAATTTTGGCATGGGATATTATGCGGGAATTACCGGGGGAAATCAGTTTTTGAAATTTTTGAATTTTAGAGTCTTGGGTTTAGAACATACAGGGCAATTGGGGGATTTGATTGTAGGAGGAGGATATTTAAAATCCTTACGCGAAGATACAATAGATGTGAATGGAATTAAATATTCCAATAGGGTTTCATGTGAAGATATAAATGTTTCGGGATATGAGGGCCATGAATTGATGTCTCTTTATCTTCGTGGTTTTCAAGGTGCATTATCAACTCATTATATTCGTTCGAATTATACATATGCTGTTTCTCCTTTTATTGATCCAGAGTTTATAGATATTTGTTTTTCTATCCCTAAATGTTTGCGTATATATAACAGGCTTTATTGGACATGGATTAATAAAAAATATCCGATGGCGGGTAAAATTCAATCTACTCGTAAGCAAAGGACTCGTTTTTTTATTTTTCAGAAATTGATGCAGCTTGTTCAAGGGGGATTTCGCAGAGGCTTGCACATAATTGGAAGTCGCCATTTTAGCCATAATAAGCGTGATATGAATCCTTTTGAATTTTGGTATGCTACAAATCCTGGAATAAGGAACTTTGTTAACACTTATTATGAGGAACATATTCATTTATTAGATGGATACAAGAAGTTACAAGCGGACTCTATGATGCTTTTTAATCAAGGGAGTGTGATTGAGAAGTTACAGGTTTTGACAATACTTGCTGCGAGAAAGATTTATGCGTAATAATACGGTAATTCTTATTAAGAATTTGGCACAACGTGGCTTGATGCATATGTTTGGTGCGAATGTCTTTAATAAAATCATTTCTTTTTCAGGAACTATTTTGTTAGTCCGCATTTTATCAAAGGGAGAATATGGGGTATATGCTTATGTCCAAAATATTTTGTCTTTTTTTTTGTTATTGAACGGTTTGGGAGTCGTTTCAGGGTTGTTGCAATATGGTTCAGTGTATAGGAATTCTCCTTTGATGTACGCATTTTTTAAATACGGTTTAAGAAGGGGAGTGATCGCAAATATTATATTGGCTTTTGGAATCGGATTATTTGGTTTGTTATTTGTCAAAGATTCTTCTACAAGTATTTTATTTGTGATTATTTCTTTTATACCTGTCTTTACAATTATTTATGAGATTTTCCAAATTTATAATTTAGTACTTCGAAATAACAAATTTTATTCTTTATATACTTCTTTGAATACAGTATTGGTTATGGGAGGGACTGTAGTTGGAGCATATTTTTTAGGTGTGAAGGGAATTTTTGCTTTTACTTATATTGCTTTGTTAGGTTGTATTGGGGCAGGAATGGTTTATTTAAAAAGAGGTGGGTGGATATGGTGTGATGCAAGAGTTGTAATAACAAAGGAGGAGGCATCAGAGTTTAATCGTTTTTCATTAGTTTCAATGTTCAATAATGGGGTATCATTTTTGGTTTATATTATTGATGTTTTTCTTATTGGGGTTATTACTGAAGATATGAATGTTCTAGCATCTTATAAGACAGCTACACTTATCCCTTTTGCTTTGACGTTTATTCCTTCGACTATAATGACGTTTGTTTATCCTTACTTTGCCAATCATCAAAATGATAAGAATTGGGTGCGCAACCATTATATGAAATTACTAAAATATTGTTTGGGATTAAATTTGTGTATTTCTCTTTTTCTTATTTTTTTCTCAAAGTTGATTGTTCAGATTTGTTTTGGCAAAGAGTATTTGGACTGCGTATCCATATTTATTGTTTTGGCGATCGGTTATTTCTTTACAGCCTCTTTGCGGATTCCAGGAGGAAATGTATTGGCTTCTTTAGGGAAAATTAAAGTGAATTTTTATATTACGGTTGCTATGGGGCTTTTTAATATCATAGCAGATGTGGTTCTAATATATTGGATGGGAAGTATCGGGGCGGCAATAAGTACGTTGTCGGTGTTTTTATTGTCTGGTCTTGTGTCTAATCTTTATTTGTACAGATATTTGTTGTCAAAGTAATTATATGCGGAGAATACGAACGGCATATCTTTTCTTTTTCTTATTTCTCGGGCTTTTCAGTTTCGTAATAGGTTTATTGTATCAAGTGTATCTTTTTTCATTAGGAGCTATATTTTCGGTTTGGATATTAAGTATGATCTATGCAATAGCAGACCTAAATAAACGATATGTATTTGCTCTGTTTAATGTTACATTTTTTACTTTTTTATTGAGTAGATTGTTTATTTCTCCCATTTTCGGTGAATTACAGTCAGAAGAAGGATTAAATTTTAGTTCTCCGCAGATTATAAATCATATTTTGTTTTCCCTGTATTTAAGTTTATTTTTTTTATTTGTTGGATTCTATATGTTTCAAGATAAGCGGATTGTGTGGTTTAAGCAAAAAGAAAGGACTAAGTATGCTTCGGACATTGTAAAATTCCGGAAAAAACTGTTTTTGCCTTTTCTTTATGTATGTGCAGTTGCTGCTTGTTGTATCAATATTGAAAAAATGTTGTTTGTTCTGTCTAATTCTTATTTGAGTTATTATACAGATTTCAGTTCTAGACTTCCTCATTTCATTGGGTTTATAGGTAGTTCATTTAATTTGTTTTTTTTCTTGTATTTATCGACTATGCCTTCGAAACGGGAATTGAAATATCCTTTTTTAGTATTTCTATTAATTAATACTTTATCATTAGGGTACGGACAGCGTAACGGAGTCGTTTTAGCATTTTGCTTTTTGATTGCTTATTTGATTCTGAGAAATACGGTAAATTCTGGTGGTAAGGTATGGTTTGGCAAACGTGAATATATTATTTGTGGTATAATAACTCCTTTTGCCCTTTCTTTTTTACTTGCGTTCGGGTATATACGAAATGAGCTAGATCATGAATCAAAAAATATTTTTGATTCGGCAATTAGTTTTTTTCAAGGTCAAGGGGTTAGTGTAAATGTCATCGGTTATGCAAAAGAGTGTGAGGGGACGTATCCTGAAACGAATATCAGTTATACATTCGGACCTATTATACAGGAGCTTAAACATAATCCTGTTAGCAATTTTTTCGGGTTGTTTCCTTTTTATAAGTCACAGGAATTAGAAGCTGTTTATCATAATAATAATTTTGGAGCAACGATTACTTATTTGGTAGATCCTCAACGTTTTTTAGGTGGAGGTGGGTTGGGAAGTTCATATATAGCAGAGGCATGGGTTGATTTTGGATATGTCGGAATTATTGTGGTGAATTTTGTATTCGGAATCCTTTTGTCACAGTTGCATAAATGGTTTAGACAGGGTGGTTTTATTGCCGTGATGGGGATGCTAATGTTTTCAGGGTTATTATATGCTCCACGTGGATCAGTATCGGATTGTATATATCCGATTATAAATTTTAGAAATGCATTTTTGCTTGTTTTCATTTATTTAATATTGAAAACGTTTTATAAAAATAAAAAGAAATGGAGAAGAGTATACAGAGGATGATTTTTCATATTCCCATGAGAATTAATCGGGAACGGGCTTCTGCAAGTTCAATTCGTCCTGTCAAGATGATTGAAGCATTTGAAAGATTAGGTTACGAAGTCATATTAATTGAAGGAAATGCTTCTCAACGTAAAAAACGAATAAAAGAAATAAAACACAATATTAGAAAAGGTGTAACTTATGATTTCTTGTATAGCGAATCCTCGACAATGCCAACTTTATTGACTGAAAAGCATCATTGTCCTACTCACCCCTTTTTAGATTTCTCTTTTTTTTCATTTTGTAGAAAACACGGAATTAAAATTGGCTTATTTTATCGGGATATTTATTGGAAATTTGAACTTTATGGCTCCTCTATAAAAAAAAATATCGCCAAATATTTTTATCGCTATGATTTGTTGAGATATAAGCAATTGGTTGATGTATTATATCTTCCCTCAACAAAGATGCTTGATTATATTCCTATAAAATTGAATATGCCTGTTTTTGCTTTACCATCGGGATTAAACGTTGATTTTTTGCAAGAAAACCTTACTCACAAGGACAAGAAATTGAGTTTGTTATATGTTGGAGGTATTGGAGGAGTATATGACTTGAAACAATTCGTAAAAGCTGTTGGTAATATTCCTGAAGTTCATCTAACAATATGTTGTAGGAAAGATGATTGGGAGAGGGAAAAAACACAATATGGGATACTTCCTTTAAATGTTCGAATAGTGCATGGTACAAAAGAAGAAGTTAAAAAAATGTTTTCCCAAACAGATTTGTTTTGTATATTACTAAAGTTTCCCACCCCTTAAAACACTAACTTTTCTC
>CABUYS010000072.1 GCA_902495835.1 uncultured Oscillospiraceae bacterium
ACACCGACAGCCCCCATAAATTTACACCGAATTTAATAAATGTGAGTTTTTTGGAAAGGAAGACAAAATGAAAATAGAAAAAATAAGCATAGATAAAATTAAACCCTATGAAAACAATGCCAAACTTCACCCACCCGAACAAATAGAGCAAATAAAAAAATCAATTCAAGAGTTCGGAAACAATGACCCGATTGCAATTGACGAAAACAACGTAATAATCGAGGGGCATGGAAGATATGAAGCTCTAAAACAACTCGGATTCCAAGAAGCTGAAATTATCAGGCTGACACATCTGAACGAACAGCAGAAAAAAGCGTACATTCTTGCACACAATAAGCTCACAATGAACACAGAATTTGACTTTGATACGCTGAATTTAGAGCTTGACACCATATCTGATTTTGATATGTCTGATTTTGGTTTTGAAAAATTAGATTTTAAAGATGAAAATCATCAAGAGCAAATTGAAGATGAGATACCTGATGTTCCTGAAAAACCTAAAGCAAAATTAGGCGATATTTATAAACTTGGCAATCATCGCTTGATGTGTGGCGATAGCACAAATATAGATGACCTAAAAAAACTTATGAACGACAAAATTGCTGACATTACTTTTACTTCTCCACCTTATAATGCGGGCAAGACTCCAACAGAATCTAAAATGCAAAAAACAACAAAATATAATGGTAATAATGATGATAAACCCCATGAGAAATATTTAAAATTCCTTAATAACTACTTACACAACACAATGATTTTCAGTAAATATTCATTCATGAATATTCAATCTATAAGTAATAATAAAATTGCCTTGATAGAATTGCTGCATAAAAACCAAAATATTTATGCTGATACAATTATTTGGGATAAAATGTTATCACAACCAGCCATGGCTGAAAATGTTTTAAATAGTGAATTTGAATATATACATATTTTCAGTCAAAAAGGTAATCGTGCCATTGGAACAAAACAGTTTAGAGGGACTTTAAGAAATATAATACATTTTCAAAAGCAGACAAAGAATGAGTATCATGATATACACAATGCGACATTTCCATTAGAAATGGCACTTCACTTCGTTGAAAACTTTTCAATTGACAGCGTATTAGACCCATTTGGCGGTACAGGTACGACACTTATTGCTTGTGAAAAGTTAAACAGAAAGTGCTATATGATGGAACTTGAGCCAAGATATATTGATGTAATTATAGATAGATGGGAAAAATCAACAGGAAAAACAGCGATAAAAATAAAAAAAGGAGAAAAAATTGAATAAAATATCATTAAACGAACAAGCACAGGAAATTTTGCGAATTGCCGAAAAACACGGTGTGGAGCAGAATTTCTTTTTTCTTACAACTTTTAAGAGGTATCAAGTGCAATTACAAATACTTAATGACTTAGAAAAAACCATTAAGCAAGATGGAATATTAGTGACAAAAGAATATGTCAAAGGCAGAAAGAATGTATATTCTCATCCAGCAATATCAGATTACAACCGAACAACGGATAGTGCCAACAAAACAGTTGTGACGCTTATGAAAATAATCACAACGCTTAGAGACCGCCAAGACGGCGATGAACCCGACCCACTTCTTGAAATTTTAAGCGGAAGGAGCTGAAAATAAATTGGATTTAAAATAACAAGCCACAGAAGTTATAAATATGCAAAAGGTGTGATAAATAATGAGATTCCGGCTCCCCGATACGTCATAAAACAATGCGAAAAATTTATAGAAATTTGCGACGATAAATCAGACAAATATTTTGTTGATGAAGAAAAACTTCAAAAAATAGATAGCATTTTAAAACTACTTATTATGCCGAGAGGGCTAAAAGCAGGACAAAGCATTTATGAATGCTCTTGCGGATACCAGTGGCTTTTATGTGCCTCTGCACTTTGCATTGTTTACCGAGAAAATCCCAGTAAACGAAGATATGAAACTATAATTTTGGAAGTCGGCAGAAAAAATTTTAAGACTTTTACGATTGCAACGATTTTTATTCTTTTATTTTTATTAGAACCAAAGTTTTCTAAGTTTTACTCAGTTGCACCCGATGGGGCTTTATCAAGAGAAGTCAAAACGGCAATCGAGGAAATTTTAAAAAGCAGCCCGATTATCTACTGCCGAAAGGGCACTCCAAGATTTAAAATTCTGCGTGACTATATAGAGTTTAACTTGACTGAAAGTCGATATATCCCGCTTAATTACAGTAATTCCAGAATGGACGGAAAACTTCCGAATGTCTTTTTAGCAGATGAAATTGGGGCACTTCCAAACAACTACGCAATCGAAGCTATGAGGTCAGGGCAGCTGAATATTTTGAATAAATTAGGCTGCATAATTTCTACGAAATACCCGACGGCGAACAATCCCTTTGAAGATGAAGTAAATTATGCGAAGAAGGTTTTAGACAACGTTCAAAAAGATGAAACACTATTTGCTCTACTTTACGAGCCTGACAACACAGATGATTGGACAAATGACGATATGATTTTAAAACACGCAAATCCAGTCGCACTTGAAATTCCTGAAATTTGGGAAGATTTAATCAAAAAAAGAGCAAGGGCGATTTCGATAGAATCCTCAAGAGAAAACTTCCTTACAAAGCATTGTAATATCATTTACCAAGGCGCAGGAACAGAGAGTTTTATCGACATCAAGGACTTACAAAATTGCCGAGCAAACAAGATTGACTGGAGCGGACGTGAGGTCTATGTCGGAGTTGATTTATCTATGAGCAACGATAATACAGCGGTTGCTATTTGTGCGGAAGATGACGGGAGAATTTTAGCGGATGTTATTACATTTATCCCCGAAGGAAGAATTGACGAGAAAAACAAGTTTGAAAGGATTGATTATCGCAGATTTATAAAATCGGGGAAATGTATTGCTAGTGGTAACAAAACTATTGATTATGGCGTAGTTGAGGACTTTGTTTTTAAAATTGAGGAAAAGTATGGTGTGACAGTTAAAGCAATTGGATTTGACCGCTATAACGCAATTTCAAGTGCTCAAAAATGGAACAGAAAATATAATACAGTAGAGATAAGGCAGCACAGCGACACGCTCCACCCACCGACAAAGCTTTTATCCGAGAAAATAACAAACGGAGAATTTGAGTATGAAAAGAATACCTTACTTGAAATCAATTTTGAAAATGCTCGTTGTACTTATGACACGAATATGAACCGATACGTCACAAAGAAAAAATCAAGCGGAAAAGTTGATATGGTAGTCGCACTGATTAATGCAGTTTATCTACTCCAGCAAGACATAATTTTTGACGATAACACTTGGGTGTTCCAAGTGTAGGGCTCCCAAAAATCGTTAGATTTTTAGGGAAAAGGACGAGTGGCGAAGCGTACAAATTTTGCGGAAACAAAATTAATAGCGAAGCACACGAGGACGCGGGCTGTTCAATATTGAATCGAGGTGAAATATGAAGCTATTTAATTTTAGAAAAAGAAGCACAGAAGCCCCACAACATTCAAGCGACGATTTACTCCTAAAAAGCATTTTAAGTGAAAATTCGATTGGTAAAACTGAGGCTCTTAACATTCCGGCAGTGGCAAAATGCGTGAATTTAATTTCAGATACGGTTTCTATGATTCCGATAAAACTTTATAAAGAGGAATTCCTAAACGGAAAAAGAAAAACGACTGAAGCCCCTGACTCACGATGCGACCTCTTAAATGACGATACGAAAGACACGCTCGACGGAGTGCAGTTTAAAAGGGCATTAGTTCGGGATTATCTCTTAGAAGGTAATGCCTACTCATATATAAATAAACGGAGAAACTCGGTAAAATCCATTCATTATGTTGACTGTAAAAATGTATGCATCACCCAAAACTCCGACCCTATTTTCAAAGATTACAACATCTCAGTCTACGGAAAAAGTTATAAACCGTTTGAATTTTTAAAAGTTTTAAGGTCAACCGTAGACGGAGCACAAGGAGTAGGAATCGTTGAGGAAAATAAAGAACTATTAAAGGTGGCATATTTAACACTTAAATTTGAACAAAGTTTAGTGTCAACAGGCGGTAGTAAAAAGGGATTTATAAAAGCGGAAAAGAAAATCACAAAAGAAGCAATGGACAGCTTAAAACGAGCGTGGCGAGAGCTTTACTGTAATACAGAAAACAACGTGATTGTTTTAAATGACAATCTAGACTTTAAAGAGGCAAGCAGCACTTCGACAGAAATGCAGCTTAATGAAAATAAAATCTCGCTTAATAACTCGATTTTAGACATCTTTGGAGTGCCAATTGATTTTAATTGGGAAACGTTCATAAAAACCGCTATTATGCCGATTTTAACTGCAATTGAATGTGCTTTAAACAGGGACTTACTTCTTGAACGTGAGAAAAAGTCTTTTTATTTTGCCTTTGACACGAAAGAAATCATCAAGGGCGACATCAAAACAAGGTTTGAAGCATACAAAACTGCACTTGATTCAAACTTGATGCAGATAGATGAGTGCAGATATTTAGAAAATCTTGAGCCTTTAGGACTTAATTTCGTAAAGCTCGGACTTCAAGATGTGCTTTTTAATCCAGTGACGAAAGAGATTTATACACCAAATACAAATCAAGTTGCAAACTTAGAAAGGAGTGAGAACGTTGCGGATAGAAATCAGGAATAGCAGCGTACTTTTAGACGGTTACGTCAATGCAGTAGCGAGAGATTCAAAACCGATGCTTGATGAAAACGGAGAAAAATTTGTGGAGCAGATAACTCCGAAAGTTTTTCAAAGAGCTATTGAGAAAGGTGATGACATTTTATGCCTTTTAAATCATGAGCCAAACCGAAAACTCGGTTCAACAAAAGACGGCAACATCGAACTTTTTGAAGATAACATAGGACTTCGGGCAATTTGTGAGATTACAGATAGCGATGTGATTGAAAAAGCAAAAAATAATAAACTCAGGGGCTGGAGTTTTGGTTTTGAAGCGGTAAAGGAACATGAGGAAACAGCAAGAGAAAATTTAAAACGTAGATTTATTGATGAAATGAATTTATTTGAAGTTTCAATCATCGATGAGCAAAAAGTCCCATGTTATGAAGGCACAAGCATAGAAACAAGGGCAGAAAAACAAGTAAAAACAGAATACAGAGGCGAAGAATTCAAACCAAAAATTATTGATAATTCAAAGGAAGAACACCCAATTAATTATTCAAAATACGAAAAAATTTTAGAGGAGATGTTAAGTTATGGAATTGAAATATCTAACTGAAAAAAGAGTGGAAAATCAAGAGCAGATGCAAAAAATCTTAAATATGGCAAAATCAGAAAAAAGAGCACTCAGCGAAGAAGAAATAAAAAAATTTAATGAACTGAAAAAGCTGATTGATGAAATCGATGCGACAATTAAGGCTGAGGAAGATTCAAGAAAAATAGACATTGAAGATAAAAAAGAACTCTCAGAAGAAGTTAAAACAATTGATAGTAAAGCAGTACAGAGTGAGGAACGTGCTTTTACTGAATATATTGTAAATGGAAAAGAAAGAGCCGAAAGTCCCGGAATGTCTTATGGCAGCAATGGAGCAATTGTTCCCACAACAATTGCAAAGAAGATTATCGAAAAGGTGAAGGAGCTTTCCCCCATTTATGAAAAAGTCGAAAAATTCCATACCAAAGGTACGCTGGAAATCCCTGTTTATGATGCAGATTCAAGTGCAGACAGCCCCACAGGCAGTGTGAATGTTGCATATCAAGGAGATGAATTCACATCACTTGTTGCAGGGCAGGGAAAATTTACGTCAGTCGAACTTAAAGGCTACTGCCACGGAGCCTTATCAGTTATAAGTCGTAAACTTTTAAATAATTCCGATATTAATGTCACAAATTTTCTTACAAATAAAATTGCTCAGGCTTTTGCGGAGTTTTGGGAAAAGGAACTCTTGGTTGGTACAGGCTCGGCAAATAATCACATGACGGGTGCAATTTCAACCACAAACTTGGTTGCAACAGGCAATACAACTTACACCGCTGCAAATGCTGCGAAAATTGATAATTTAATAAGTTTGCAACTTGCAGTTCCGCAACAGTATCAGAAGAACGCAATTTGGATTATGAACAAAGTAGTGTTTGCCGAAATTAGAAAACTCAAAGACGGAAACGGAAACTATTACATGGCTTATGGTAAAGGCTTAACAGGTGGTTTTGACTGGGAATTACTCGGAAAACCAGTATATATTTCGGAGAATATGCCCGATGCTACAACCGGCGGAAACGTCCCGATTTTATATGGTGACTTTTCGGGCATGGCAATGAAAATCTCGCAAGATTTAGAGATTCAGCTCATGCGTGAAAAGTATATAGACAAAAACGCAATCGGAATAGTTGGTTGGGCTGAGTGTGACTCGAAAATTCAAAATAATCAAATGATTGCCGGGCTTAAAATGGCAACAACAACCTAAAAGGAGTGACTTAGAATGTCTTTTAATTCAAAAAATTATCAAGAGGGAGACAAAATGGTTATCGGTGGTGCATTAGTGCTTAAAGAGGGAGCTACACTTATTGGCTTCCCAAAAGCAGAAAATCGACCTGACAGCACAGCTACGACTATTGCCGATTTAAAAAGTGATTTTAATACTTTGCTTTTAAGATTGAAATCAGCAGGACTTATGGAATCTGACAGTTAAAAGAGGTGTATACTTTGAGGGTTAGCGAAATTACAGTTAAAAACTTAGCTGATTACTTAAAACTCGATTATCAATCACTTTCGGAAGAAGAAATTTCAGAACTGGCGATATTTTTGCAGGCAGCACAGAGTTTCATTTCAGATTATACAGGCTTAACGCTCGAACAAATTGATAACCACGAAACTTTTGTGGTTGCCATTTATATTTTGGTTCAGGATATGTATGATAACCGCACTCTTTATGTTGACAAAAGCAACTTAAACCGAGTTGTAGAAATGATTTTAGGTATGCACTCAGTAAATCTTCTTTAATGTACAATTTACAATGAAGATATGCCGCCCCGGGCGGCTATTTTAATATCACGAAGTGAAACCACAATTGTACATTGTAAACTGTAAATTGTAAATTGGAGTGACTGAAAGGAGCGATACAGTGCAGATAAACCCAGGAAGTTTAGATAAGAAAATTGAAATTGTAAAATATGAACTTCAAAAAGATCCTGACGGTTTTGAGACTAAGACTGAAATTGTAGTCTTGCGGACGTGGGCTCAGGTCACAAATATTAGTGGAA
>CABUYS010000073.1 GCA_902495835.1 uncultured Oscillospiraceae bacterium
CCTTATGCTTTAGCAGGGATATCAGAAATGTTGAGAAAAAACTATGAAAATGCTATGGAATTTTTCCAAGACGGATTAAAATTGGTGGAGGATCAGATGCAGTTGAAAGCACAGTTTTATTCTTATTTGGGGGATTGTTATTATAATTTAGATAGCATTGAGAGAGCCTTTGATATGTTTGACGAAGTATTAAAAATCAATCCGAATGATGCTTTAGTTCTGAATAACTATGCTTACTATCTTTCTTTAAGAAACGAGAATTTAAGCAAAGCGGAGCAAATGAGTTCTCAAGCTGTCTTGCTGGAGCCTGAAAACGGGACTTATTTAGATACTTATGCTTGGGTATTATATATGCGTAAGGACTATTCTCAAGCACTTTATTATATGAAATTGGCTATCCAATATAGCCCGGAAATATCTGGAGTTCTCTACGAACATTACGGAGATATTTTGTATAGAAATGATGAAAAAGAGAAAGCTTTGGAAATGTGGAAAAAAGCTTTGGATGCTGGAGATGAAGTTTCAAAGGATCTGAAATCGAAGATATCCGGTGAGTATACATTTGAAAATTAAAGAAGTTTTGAATTTCAGTTTTATGTTCAAATATTTTTTATTCAGTTTTTTTATCGTCTTGCTTTTTTCTTGTCGTTCTGTAAAAGAAACAGTAGTACCGAAAGAGGTAATAAATATATCGGAGGGAAAACTTTATAAAAATTTAGAGGCAAATGAACTCGATTATCGTTCATTATATGCTAAAAAAGTAGACGTTTCTATCCAAATTAACGGAAAAGAGAATAAGCTGAAAGGGGTATTGAAGATTGAGAGAGATAGCTTTATCTGGATGTCTGTAACGGCTCCTTTAGGAATTGAAGTAGCCAGAATATTGCTAACTCCTGATAGTGTCAAATTTGTAGATTCTTATAATAAAAAATATTTGCTGACTGATTACGATTTCTTTTATAACGAATTCGGGATTCGGTTAGGTTTTACATGCATACAGCGTATCCTTACGAATGCTTATTTGAATTTAGACGATTGCAATCAAATTAATTTAAAATCAGGAAAGTTTAAATTTGAAAAGACGGATAAAGATTATGTCCTTTCGACTGTACAAAAGAAAGCCTTGAACCGGAAGTTAAAGAAATTTTTCAAGAAAAAACGTAAAAATAAAGATTTTGCTTTGGTACTACAAAAACTTCATATTGAACCTGATTATTTCAGACCCTATAAATTGACATTGGAAGATTTGGAAGAAGATATGAGAGTTAGCGCTAATTACAGCCATTTTAAAATCTACGAAAATAAAATTTTTCCGGAGAAATTAGCTTTTGAATTGTTTTTTGAAGACAATGAAATAAAATTGGAATTGAAATTTACCCGTTTAGAATTTAATATAAATGTCGTTCCGAATCTACGGATTCCGTCCAAATATAAAAATATTTTGCCTGAGAATTAATATTCAGAGAAAAATGAAAATTCAACCTATTTTCATATTGATACTATTCTTATTTTCTTTAACAAATTCAGTCTGTGCCCAATCCATTCAATCCATTCAAAAGGAAAAAGAACGGAGTGAAAAAGAAATAGCTTATTTAAATAAATTATTAAACGAAGCTAAAAATAATAAACATATTTCCTTGGGACGCCTGAATATTATTCAGCAAAAGATAATTCAAAGTAGGAAAATAATCACTTCTCTCAAGCAAGAAGTTTTTTATTTTGAAGAACAAATTAAGGAAAATGAGACTCGTTTGACAGAGTTAACCCATAAGCGTGAGTCGATGCTGGATTTATATAGTAAGCTTATCTATGGACTTTGGAAAAAAAAGGATAACATAAATAAGTTAATGTTTATTTTTTCTTCTTCTGATTTTAATCAAGCCTATAACCGATATAAATATTTTGAACAAATTCAATCTTATTCCAAGCGACAATTGATTCAAATTTCTCAGATTAACGATTCTTTGTATATACAGAATATGCAATTAAAAGAATATGTGAATCAAAAAAATGAAGCTTTGAAAGAAATCGACATAAAAAATGCCGATTTATTAGCTCAGCAGCGAAATGAAAAACAACTTGTTCAGGAGCTTCAAAAGAAAGAAAAGGATATTGTCCGTAAACTTCAAAGCGAACAGAAAAACAGAAATCGTTTAGCGAAAGAACTAGATAAACTGATTGCTTCTCAAGCCAAGAAATCAGGTAGTTTGACCTCTGCTTATAAGATGACCCCGGAAGAAAAATTGGTGTCAGAAGATTTTGCCAAGAACAAAGGTAAATTACCTTGGCCCGTTAATCAAGGAGTTATTTCTGAAAAATTTGGTGTAAATGTGCATCCCATCTATAAGAGAGTGGAAATGATAAATAATGGAATAAGTATTTCTACTTTGAAAAATGCGGATGTCCGTACCGTTTTCAATGGAGTGGTTTCGGAAATCTTATTTATGCCTGGTTTTAATAACGTCATTATTGTTCAACACGGGAATTATTTTACTGTGTATTCTAATTTGGCAGATGTAGTAGTGAAAAAAGGACAAAAGGTAACTACGAAACAAATAATTGGAAAAATAGCTTACGATCAAGACAATGGAAGCGTATTAAATTTCCAAGTGTGGAAAAATATGGATAAGTTAGATCCTGAAAGTTGGCTGGCCCGTTAAATAGAGTTCAAAGAAATTAGATTTTAAGTAAACATTTTTGAAAATAAGTTTCGAAAGATTTAAAATATTTATATAATTCTATAAATTCGAAATAGGAATAGAAATAATCTAGAATTACATAACAAATAATAATTTATTTTATTTGTTTAACAATCAGATTACTATATAATTATTTCTTTTTTTGGAGGTCCCTTATAGGAGTAGAAGAACTAGTGAATAGCTTTATTTTGGGAAATAATATTGAAAAGTGAAAATATCTTTTTATGAATATTATTTCCCGTAAAACTTTAAGAATTGGTAATTCAAAATTATTTACTAATTTCGTTATTGTAGAAATTCTTATTTAAATGTTTTATTTTAAAGATTCTAATGGATATAAATAAACAAAAATAGGAATGGATTTTAGATAGAAAATGAGGTTCAAAAACAGAATGAAATAGTTTATTCGAATACAATTGAGCATAAGAAATAGGACTATTTTAGATAATTTGTGTTGCTCCGCTTGAATCTTGGCTTCATTTTCGTAAGTTTTTCTATCTAGGAAAAATAGGAGAGAATAAGTATATTTGTGAAAAGTAATTTCGTTCTTATTTTTGTTAAGGGATCAAGAATTGAATATTATATAAAAACATTTTGGAAAAGAAATTTTAAGTTTTAATAGTGTAGAGATATTTTATATATTTAAATGAGTGATAATATTTGTGTAAATGAATGCAGTAATTTTTTAAAGAATTATTTGAATATTGTGTGTTTGTTTGAGAACAATTTACATGAATAATACGAATAGAAGAAGAGAATTTCTTATAACAGATCAATGTATAAAATTCGTTTTGTATTTATGGGGGAATAATCTGTAGAATGGGCTATAGATTATTTATAGATAACTAATAGAGATGAAAGTATATGTCGTAGCGTGTAATTTCTGATTAAAAATATGTATAACAATTATTATATTAAGCTTGGTGATGAATAAAGCAGTTTTATCAATTTCCTCTGAAGTTGGAAATATTATAAAAGTGGAAAATTTTATTGAAAGTTTTTCGGAGACTTTCAGTTTACCTCCTGATCTTTTTGGCAAAATCAGTTTGTCTATTATTGAAGCGGTAAATAATGCTATTTTATCTGGGAATAAATTGGATGCGAGTAAACAAGTTTGTTTGGAAGCTTGGGAGGAAAATAATAAATTTCATGTTTCGATTGAAGATGAGGGTCAAGGATTTGATTATAATCATATTCCGGATCCGACACTGCCTGATAATATATTGAAAGATGCAGGTCGGGGCCTTTATATAATGAAAACCTTATCTGATGAACTCATTTTTGAAAAAAATGGGGCTAAAGTGACTTTGATATTTGATTTATAAACTCACTTTTATGAGAGAAGTGTTGTTTTATAATGAAGGAATTGCATATCCTGATTTTTTTTCTGAGGATTTATTGAATGAATGGTTAGATAGTATTGCCCGGTATTATTCCAGAAAAATAGGTTCTTTGTCTTTTATTTTTTGTAATGATTCTTATATTTTAAATATTAATCAAACATATTTAAATCACGATTATTATACAGATGTGATTACTTTTGACTATTGTCAAGACGGGTTTCTTTCCGGAGATATTTTTATAAGCTTGGATACTGTTCTCTCTAATTCTCTCCAATTTAATACTCTTTTTATTGAGGAGTTTCATCGTGTGTTTTGTCATTCTGTACTTCATTTGATCGGTTTTAAGGACAAAACAGAACTTGATAGTACCGAAATGCGGGAAAATGAAAATCTTTGCTTAGAATTACTTAAAACCATCCGAAATGACAAATTTATTACCCAAGTATGATATTATAGTTGTCGGAGCAGGGCATGCAGGTTGTGAAGCTGCCTGTGCAGCTGCAAATTTAGGATCGAGAACTTTACTTATCACATTGGATATGAATAAAGTTGCTCAAATGTCTTGTAATCCCGCCATAGGTGGTGTCGCTAAAGGACAGATAGTTAGGGAAATAGATGCATTGGGAGGTCAGACGGGTGTGATTACTGATCAGAGTTCGATCCAATTTAGAATGTTGAACAGTTCTAAAGGTCCCGCTATGTGGAGTCCTCGTGCACAATGTGATAGAATGAGATTTTCTTTTAATTGGCGTTCTACTTTAGAAAATACTTCTTTACTGGATTTATGGCAAGATGATGTTGTTCGTCTTTTATTAAAAGATGGAAAAATAGAAGGAGTATATACTTCCTTGGGGGTTGAATTTAGAGCTCCTCGCGTTATATTGACGAATGGGACTTTTTTGAATGGATTGATGCATGTTGGCAGGATTCGTTTTTCTGGAGGTAGAATTGGGGAACCGGCTTCTTTCGGTTTATCTGCTCAATTAAAAGAATTAGGGTTTGAAGTGGGGCGCATGAAGACGGGTACTCCCGTGCGAATTGATGGTCGTAGCGTGGATTTTTCTAAATTGACAGAACAAAAAGGGGAGGAAGATTTTCATCGGTTTTCTTATGTACATGTAGATTATAAAAATTCTTTACAAAAACGATCCTGTTATATAGCTTATACTAATGAAAAAGTACATGAGGCTTTAAAAGAAGGTTTTGCGGATAGTCCTTTATTCAATGGAACCATTCAGAGTATCGGACCTCGCTATTGTCCCAGTATAGAAACCAAACTTTTTACTTTTGCTGATCGTACGAGTCATCATTTATTTTTAGAACCGGAAGGAGAGTCTACGATCGAATATTATTTAAATGGCTTTTCTTCTTCTTTGCCTTGGGATATTCAATTGAAAGGGCTTCGTTTAGTAGAAGGTTTTGAAAATGTCAGGATATTTCGTCCTGGTTATGCAATTGAATACGATTATTTTCCTCCTACTCAATTATATCATAGTTTGGAGACGAAACGTGTTCATGGGCTTTATTTTGCCGGGCAAATTAACGGTACGACTGGTTATGAAGAAGCTGCAGCCCAAGGTTTGATAGCTGGAATTAATGCACATCTATCTTTGCATTCGCAGCAGGATTTTATTTTGCAAAGGGATGAAGCTTATATCGGAGTCTTAATTGATGATTTGGTGACTAAAGGAGTAGATGAACCTTATCGAATGTTTACCTCCCGGGCCGAATTCCGTATTTTGTTGCGTCAAGATAATGCAGATTCCCGTTTGACTCCTAAAGGAGTTATTTTGGGATTGGTAGATAGAAATAGACATAATATTTATTTAGATAAAATAGCAAAGCGGGATAAATTAGTTGATTTTATTCGTAATTTTAGTGTTAGACCGGAAAATATTAATGATTTTCTTCTTTTTGTCGGTTCGGCTCCTTTAAAACAAAGTGTAAAGCTGATTGATATCGTTGGAAGGCCTCAAGTATTTCTTACACAATTGGTTGCAAATTTTTCTCCTCTTCAGGATTTTATTGAAGAGCATTCAATTCGTTCAGAAATAATCGAGTCGGCAGAAATTTTGATAAAGTATGCTGGCTATATTGATCGGGAAAGAATGATAGCGGACAAACTATCCCGTCTTGAAAATTTAGTAATTAGTGAAAAATTTAATTATGAGGAATTGACTAATTTGTCTATTGAAGCCCGGCAAAAACTTTCCAAAATTCAACCTCGTACAATTGGTCAGGCTTCCCGTATAAGTGGAGTTTCTCCTGCAGATATCAATGTACTTTTGATTTTAATGGGAAGATAATTTTGAATGGATTAAAGGAAGGTAAATAATTAATTGTTTCACGTGGAACATACAGTTTTCTCCATATACAAATTAGAATAAAAAGATGAGAAAGGTAGAAGGAAATATTGTCGACGTTTATAATCGGGAAATTTATCCAGGTGAAATTTTAATATCAGAAGAAGGAAAAATAGAGAAAATTGTTCGGAACAAACAAACATACGATTGTTATATTTGTCCGCCTTTTATAGATGCGCATGTACATATTGAAAGTTCTATGTTATTGCCGAAAGAATTTTCACGGTTAATAGTGACAAAAGGTACAGTAGGCATTGTAAATGACCCCCATGAGATCGCAAATGTTTTGGGAGAGGAAGGAATAGAGTTCATGAGAAAAAATGCGGAAGAGGCGGATGTCAAAATGTTTTTTAGTATTCCTTCTTGTGTCCCTGCTACTCCGTTTGATGCGGCAGGAGGAATTATAAATGCAGAAGGAGTAGAAAAATTAGTCAAAACAAAGACATTTGTTGCCCTGTCGGAAATGATGGATGTTCCCGGAGTATTAAAAGGAGATAAAGAAGTAAAGAGAAAATTAGAAATTGCAAAAGAAAACCATTTGAAAATAGATGGTCATGCTCCGGGAGTGAGAGGAGAAGATTTAAAAAATTATATTGCTGCTGGCATTACTACCGATCATGAATGCACTACTTTAGAAGAAGCTGTAGAAAAAATAGAAAGAGGAATGAAAATTATGATACGGGAAGGAAGCGCGGCCAAAAATTTCGAAGCTTTACACCCTTTAATAAGATTATATCCTCAGCAAATAATAATTTGTAATGATCATGCACATAAAGATGAAAAAAAAGATAAAGGTCAAATATATAAG
>CABUYS010000074.1 GCA_902495835.1 uncultured Oscillospiraceae bacterium
ACCTTTTAGAGTTATCTCTCCTGTCATTGCAATGTTTGGTTTTACGGGAATGTTATTCAAAGCGGAAAGAAGTGCTGTCGCTATTGTCACTCCTGCTGAAGGGCCGTCTTTAGGAACTGCTCCTTCCGGTGCGTGAACGTGTATATCCATGGTTTTATAAAAATCTCTTTTTACATTTAAGCTTAAATAATTGCTCCTTATGTAACTCACTGCCAATTGAACCGATTCTCTCATTACATCCCCAAGCGAACCGGTTATTTGTACATCGCCTTTTCCTTTCATAAGCGAGACCTCAATAGGCATAACTTCCCCGCCGACTGCAGTCCAGGCAAGTCCTTGTACAACTCCTATGTTTTCTCCGTCATCTATTTTTTCGTTTTTATATTTGATAGGACCCAAAAATTTTTTAAGAGTATCTATATCTACATCAACCGATTTTTTGTTATTTTCCACAATTAATTTTGCAGATTTTCGCATAATTGCAGCAATATTTCTTTCTAACTCACGAACTCCAGCTTCTTTGGTGTATCCTTTAATAAGTGTTCCAAGACATTCATCATCCATACTGAAACTTTTTTTGGTTAATCCATGTTTTTTTAATTGTTTTGGAATTAAATGTTTTTTGGCAATATTAAATTTTTCTTCGGCAGTGTAACTGCACACATTTATTATTTCCATACGGTCATACAAAGGCTCGGGAATATATTCCGAATCGTTTGCCGTAGCAATAAACAATACATTACTTAAATCAAAAGGAACTTCTATGTAACGGTCATAAAATTCACAATTTTGCTCGGGGTCTAAAGCCTCCAAAAGAGCCGAAGAAGGGTCGCCTCGATAATCATTGGAAAGTTTATCAATTTCATCCAACACTATCACAGGATTATTGGTTCCTACTTGCTTTATAGCCGATATAATTCTGCCCGGCATAGCACCTATATATGTTTTTCTGTGGCCTCTTATTTCAGATTCATCGCTCACTCCGCCAAGCGAAATTCGAACATATTTTCTTCCCATAGCTTCCGCCAAAGACTTTGCAATTGATGTCTTACCGACCCCAGGAGGCCCAACTAAACAGATTATTTGACCTTTTATATCGGGAGCTAATTTTTTGACGGATAAAAATTCCAATATTCTTTCTTTAACATCTTTAAGTCCGAAGTGACCCTTATCAAGAACTTTTTTAGCTTTGGAAACATCTAATATATCTTTTGAAGACTTGTTCCACGGCAAAGAAAAGCACGTATCTAAATAAGTTCTGATTAAATTTGCTTCACTTGAACCAACGGGAATTTTTGAAAAATTTTCGCATTCTTTTTTTAATTTATCATTTATATCTTTTGAAAGCTTTAATTTTTTCAGCTTTCTTTTGTATTCTTCGGATTCTGTTAATGGGTCGGAATCTTCTCCTAATTCTTGCGATAAGACTTTTATTTGTTCTCTTAAAAAATATTCTTTTTGATTTTTATCAATAAATTTTTTTATTTTAAGTGCAATTTCATTTTCATAACTTACAATTTCGTTTTCTCGCGAAAGAAATACAATTAATTTTGTTATCCTTTTCAGGGTGTCTATTTCTTCAAGAAGTTCTTGCTTTTCCTTAAAATCCAACATTATGTTGGAAGCTATGTAATCGGAAATTTTACCTATTTTATCGTAAGAATTCATGTTTAGAATCAAATCTACCGGAGGTTTTGGTGAAATGCTTAAATACTCCGAAAATAAATCACGGCACTTTCTTATGAGCGCTTCAGATTCAATGTCGGAAGGATATTGGATTTCTTCTACTTTTCGTACGGAAGCTCTTAAAAAATCCCCATCTTCATAATATTCCAAAGCTTCGGCACGGCATTTTCCTTCTAAAAGAACTTTGATACTTTCTCCGGGCTGACTTATTACTTGTTTTATAGTCGCTAAGACCCCAAATTTATACACTTGAGATTTTTTAGGGTCGTTATCTTTTATATTCTTTTGAGCAACCAAAAATATTAGCTGATTGGATTTCACAGCCTCATCCACAGCTAATATTGATTTTTTTCTGATTATATCAAAGTGGAGCATAACACCCGGATACATCACAAATCCTCTTAAAGGAATAACCGGAACGGATTCATCAATTTTTATTATATCGTTTATCTTAATTCAACTCCATCCTTTTCATGAAGCGCCATTAGTTTCGGAACGCTTACTGAACAGCTTGTCAGAATTTATAGAAATCATGACAGGTTCTCTGTTTTCATTATACAAAAACTCGGGCTCGCTCTTACCGAGTATTACATCTCCGTCGATAACCACTTTTTCAATAGTGTGGTCTGAAGGAACGTCAAACATAATTTTTTGAAGAGTTTCTTCGATAATTGAGCGAAGACCTCTTGCTCCTATATTTCTTTCTATAGCTTTTTTGGCAACCGCCTCAAGAGCTGAATCTTTAAACTCTAGTTCAACTTTGTCAAGCTCAAATAATTTTTTATATTGCTTTATAAGAGAGTTCTTAGGCTCAGTTAAAATACGAATCAATGACTTTTCATCAAGTCCTTTAAGTGAAGCTATAACAGGAAGTCTTCCGACAAGTTCGGGAATAAGTCCAAATTTTACAAAATCTTGCGGTACTGCCTGACTCATCCAATCAGTTGAATCTAATTCTTTTCTAGTCATAACTTTGGCACCAAATCCCATGGAAGATGTGCTGACACGCTTTTCAATAATTTTTTCTATTCCTTCAAACGCCCCTCCGCATATAAAAAGAATATTTGATGTATCAATTTGTATAAATTCTTGCTGAGGGTGCTTTCTTCCTCCTTTTGGAGGAACGCTTGATTTTGTTCCTTCTATTATCTTTAAAAGTGCTTGCTGAACTCCCTCTCCGCTTACATCTCGAGTGATAGATGCATTTTCGGATTTTCGTGCTATCTTATCAATTTCGTCTACATAAATAATTCCACGTTCTGCTTTTTCAATGTCAAAATCCGCAGCCTGAATAAGCCTTAAGAGAATGTTTTCAACATCCTCTCCGACGTAACCAGCTTCAGTTAAAGTGGTGGCATCGGCAATTGCAAAAGGCACATCAATCATTTGAGCAAGAGTTTGTGCAAGCAGAGTCTTTCCAACTCCCGTAGGGCCTAATAAAAGTATATTACTTTTCTTAAGTTCAACGTCGTTGGATTTATCACCGAAAAATATTCTTTTGTAATGATTATAAACCGCTACCGACAAAGCTATCTTTGCAGAATCCTGTCCTATTACATATTCGTCCAGATATTTTTTTATTTCATGCGGTTTTGGAAGAATTTTTTCTTTACTTCCGGGCTTTAATCCCGACCTTATGTTTTTACCGATACTGTCCGTATCTAAAACTCTTTCATCAAGAATATTTACGCACAAATTTACACATTCATCGCAAATACACACACCCGGACCCGCAACTAATTTCTTAGCTTCGTCCTGGGGTTTACCGCAAAATGAACAGCAAAGCTCTCTGTCTTTATTTCCTCTATTTATGCCCATATTCAATCACCGTTTCCTAATGTATAAATTTAGACATTCCAAATGTTATCTCTTAGATATTATTTTGTCAACAATTCCGTATTTGAGTGCTTGCTCGGCATCCATGAAATTATCACGTTCGGTATCCGCTGCTATCACTTCGTACGGCTGACCTGTTTTTTCGGATAAAATTTTATTGAGTTTTTCTTTTGTCTTTAGTATATGTTGAGCGTGAATATTAATATCTGTTGCTTGACCTTTTGCACCACCGCTAGGTTGATGAATCATTATATCGCAGTTAGGAAGTGCATATCTCTTGCCCTTAGCTCCCGCAGCCAACAAAAATGCTCCCATACTTGCGGCCATTCCGATGCATATCGTAGAAACATCACATTTAATATACTGCATGGTATCATATATTGCCATACCGTCAGTTACAGAACCGCCCGGACTGTTGATATACAAACTTATATCTTTTGAAGCGTCTTGGCTTTCAAGATATAAAAGCTGGGCGACAACCAAACTTGCGGTATTCATATTTACTTCTTCATTGAGCATAACAATGCGGGCATTTAAAAGTCTTGAAAAATTATCATAAGACCTTTCTCCGCGACCTGTTTGCTCTACAACATAAGGAACTAAACTCATTTATAAAACCTCCGTTAAATTTCATTATTAATGATGAGCTGTTTTTCGAAGTTTTATACAAAGTTGTAAATTAAATATTAAATATTTAACCTACAACTTCGATATTTTACAATAAATTATTTTTCAACCTTGTTTTTTCTTATTATTTCTAAGGCTTCAGATTTAACTATATCTCTCTTTATATCGTCGCTCATAACAAATTTTTTGATTTGCTCAACTTTCATTTTGTATTGTTCGGCAATTTTCTCATATTCTTTTTCTATTTTTTCATCTGAAACTTCTATGTTTTCCAATTCTGCAACTTTTCTAAGTCCCAAATCTAATTTTACATGGTTAAGAGCTTGCGGACGAAATGTATTTTCCAAATCGGCTTCAGTCATACCTGTGTATTTTACATAATCTTTGATGCCGATTCCTTGAGCTTGTAATTTGTATTCAAATTCTCTCAAAAGCTCTTTTATCTTGTTTTTGACAAGAGCATCGGGAATATCCGCTTTGACAAGTTCAATGAATTTCTCTATCATTTCATTTTCTGAATCTGCTTCTAAATGTTTCTTTTTGCTCTCGGAAAGTTTCTTTTTCAAATCATCTTTAAATTCTTTGAGCGTGTCAAATTCACTTACATCTTTTACAAAATCATCGTCCGCCTTAGGAAGCTCTTTCTTTTGAATTTTGTTCAATTTTATTTTAAATACAGCTTCTTTATTGGCAAGGTTTACTGCATGATAATTTTCCGGGAAAGTAACATTTATATCAAATTCATCGCCGATTTTGTGTCCTGCAACTTGTTCTTCAAATCCTTCTATAAATTGTTTTTTACCAAGTTCCAAGTTCATGTCTTCGGCAGCGCCGCCGTCAAATGCTTCTCCGTCAACAAAACCTTCGAAATCGATATTTACAATATCTCCCATTTCAGCCGGCGTATCGTCTTCGATTGTAATTAAACGAGCATTTCTTTCTTGGAGTTTTTCTATTTCTTTGTCAATGTCTTCTTTGGTTACTTTTACTGCACCAATTTTTTTGACTTCTATGCCTTTATAATTTTCAACGCTAACTTCAGGCATAACGGTTACTTTAACTTTGAAATCCAAACCTTCTTCTTTATTCATATGAACAACTTCAAAGTCAATTTTATCGTCTACCAATTCAATGCCGGCTTCTTTTGCAGCGTCTTCCAAAGCATACGGATACAATGCATTAACTGCATCTTCGTAAAAAATTTGTTCTCCGTAATATTTTTCTATAAACTTTCTCGGAGCCTTTCCTTTTCTGAATCCCGGAACACTTATCTTACTTTTTTCACGATTATAAACCTTATCAACTTCTTTTGAAAAATCTTCCGCAGAAATCGAAATTTCCAATTCCCAACGATTAACATCCACTTTTTTTGACGACTTAAGTTCCATTTTTTAACTCTTCCTTTCAAATTTACAATAAAATATATGCGGATTAATTCTTATTATACAATAAGCAAAGGCTTAAAATTTATGTAATCACAAGATACAAGTTTGAAATCTATACCCTTATACTTGCCTTCAATTATACCTTTTTTTGCTCCGCTACCGTGAATATGACCATAATAACACTTTTTTATATTTCTTTCAATCAAAAGATTTATAATTTCTTCGGATTCTTGAAAATTATACACAGGAGGATAGTGAAGAAATACAACTGTTTCGTTTTCAAATGCTTTGGCAGAGTCCAGTGAACGCCTTAATCTTTCAACTTCCCTATTCAAAATTTTTTCATCCTCGGGTTCATTCGAATTATACATCCATCCCCTTGTTCCGCAAATACAAATATTATCGACTTTAATAGCAGAATTGAAAACTATGGATATAGTATTAAAATTATTTTCTTGCAAAAAATCATTTATTTTCTTTGACGTACTCCACCAGTAATCGTGATTGCCTTTTATCAAAATTTTTTTACCCGGCAAATTGTTTATGAATTCAAAATCTTTTTTAGTTTCATTTAATCTCATAGCCCAAGAAATATCCCCGGGAATAACAACAAAGTCTTCGTTTTTAACCGTACTTTCCCAATTTTGCTTTATTTTATTTGTATAATCATACCATCCGGGAAAAACATCCATGCTCTTATCAGTATTAAAAGAAAGGTGCAAATCCGAAATAGCGTAAACTGCCATCTATACCTCCGTGACAAATTTAGGTTATATCATATTTTTTCTCATAAAATTATAGGCGTTATAAAAAAATATTTTATTGAGAAGTTCTTCTTTATAACTCTTTTTTAAAAAATAATCATAAATATCTTCCAAAGATTCTATTCCTTTAATTTCCGAAGGAATATCTGCACCATCGAAATCACTTCCGATTGCTAAAATATTTTCTCCTCCTATTTCCAAAAAATGCTCAATGTGTTTTCTAATATCATCAAATGTAGCTTCTTCGCTTGGTTTTAAAAAATAATTGCAAAAAGTTATTCCAACTAACCCATTTACGGATTTTATAACATTAAATTGCTCGTCAGTTAAATTACGCTTATGATTGCAAACGCTTCGAGAATTTGAATGAGTCGCTATGAAAGGTTTTGAAGCTATCTCACTTACGTCGTAAAATAATTTCTCGCTCGCGTGAGATAAATCTGCGATAATTCCTACTTTTTCCATTTCTTTTAGTGCAGCTTTTCCAAAACTGCTTAATCCCTCGGAGCTTTCTGAACCTCCTCCGATTTCGCACGTACCATTCCACGTCAAAGTCATAATTTTAACGCCGAAATTATGCAAATTTTGAACGTTATCTATGTTTCCTGCCAATGCAGCTCCGCCTTCAACGGTCAGTATTACTCCGCTTTGATTTTTTAAACTTTCTATGTCTTCAAAACTCTTGCATATTTTGAAATACTTACCGTATTTATTTTCCTGAGCATACAATTTTTGCACTGCTTTATTAAAAAAATTATATGCATTATCGCCCCTGAAGTCATCGGGAATCCAAACAGCAAAA
>CABUYS010000075.1 GCA_902495835.1 uncultured Oscillospiraceae bacterium
AGACATTATATTTTTAGGCTCTTTGCCAATTTTTGAAAAATAATATAAATAGACACAGTTCCCGGGTTTGAGGTATAATCAAACTCGGGAATATTTATTTTAACTTTGAAAGGTGGGCATATAAAAGTAAAGGTTATGTATTATAATTTTTACTTTTTATTACTATGAAAAGACCTTTAGCTTTAATAGGTTTTTCCTATTTTTTTACTCTTGTTGCACTTAATCATCTTACATACTCGCAAACAATAATTATTTCAGCAGTTTTATTACTTACACTGTTGATATCGTTAATTATAAAGAAAATAAGAGTTAAAAAAATTTTTACTGTAGTTTTTTTTGCTTGTTTTGTGTCCTCTGTGGTACATATAATAAATTTCAATTTGAATATAAAACCCGTTCAAAATTTAGAAGGAACTTCCGCAAAAATATCAGGAGTAATTTGCGATATACCTTACAAGAACAATAACGGTTATTATCACACGCTAAAAATAGATACTATAGACGGAAAAAGCGTAAAACCGTTTAAAACTATTTTAAAATGTAATTCTTATTTAGATGCGGATATATGCGATACTTTCACGGGAAAAGTAAGTTTTTATGAAATAGAAAACGACCCGTCTTTTGACTTTAAACTACATTATCGCTCCAAAGATATCTACATAAAAGCTTATTTTAACGAATTCGAAGAACATAACGTTAAGCCTCACCAAAATAAAACTTTTACGTATTATCTGTTAAATTTACGAAGGGAATTTTCTTCTAATTGCAGAAAAATATTTAAAAAAGAAATATCATCGGTGGTAAATGCTATATTTTTGGGAGAAAAAAATACTCTCTCCGATGAAATGAAAATAAATTTTGACAGAGCCGGAATTTATCATCTGTTAAGTACATGCGGAATACATATTTCAATACTCGCTCAAATAATTTTATGGATTTCAAAAAAGTTTAAGATAAATAGCAAAGCTGCAAATGTATTATCAGCATTTTCTGTGTTAATTTTAATGGCTTTTACAGGGTTTACACCGTCTGTAACCAAATCGGGAATAATTATAACAATATATCTTTTAGGAAAAACAATATTTCGCAATTCGGATTCACTGAATTCATTAGGAACCGCAGTTCTGTTAGTGTGCATATTTAATCCCAATTACTCGTGCAGCGTGGGATTGCTTCTGAGTACATTTTCTACACTGGGAATAATTTTTCTGTACGACAAAATAAAGAAAAAATTAATTTTTAAAACAAAATACAACAGTTTAAATAAATTCATAGATTATATAGCTTCCCATATTTCTTTGGGGCTTTCTGTAATGCTTTTTACCATTCCCGTTGTAGTTTTGTATTACGGAAAAATATCTTTAATATCGGTAATTTCAAATCTCGTTGTGTACCCTTTCGCAATTTGTATACTGGTTTCTGAAACAATAATAAATATTTTATATCTTACAAAACTTACGGATTTTTTAGTAAATTTACCGGCATTTATTTGTAAAATCTCTGCACAATCAATAATCGGTATATCTAAACTGTTATCAAAAATTTCTTTTTCTTCCATTGATGCCGGTTACGGAGTATTTCACTTCTGTTTAGCATGCATTCTAATACTTATTACAATAAGTCTATACTCCAAAAGCATTAGAAAAAGTATAAAAATAACAATTTTAATTTCTATTAATTTAATAATCGCAAGCACTTTGTCATACCAAATACACCAAAGAAACGCCTTGCGTATTTCACTCGTTCCCTGTAATGACGGATTGGGCGTCGTGCTTTCAAAAAATAATCGTAATGCCGCGATTTTGCAATTTAAAGAAAAAACAAACACAATGTGTATACAAAGCTATTTTTCTAGGTGTAACATTCGAAATTTTGACTACGTTTACGCTTCCTCTACAGATAATCTGAAAAAAAGCACATTTAAAAATATATTAAAAAATTATAACTTTAAAAACATTGTAATACCCGAAAACGATACTTTAGCACAAGAAAATTTTGCAGAATCCGTAAATTTAGAAAATCCTATAATCTATTTTAAAAATAAATTGACTTCAAAATTTTGGGATGACTTATCGGTAGAAACATCTCAAATTAATGACTATGTTTATATAAAAATTTCAGTCTCCAAAATAAAAATATTGATAATTCCATCCGGAGGAGACGCAAATAATTTACCTGAAAGTTGGAGAAAATGTGATTTTCTGATACTTTCGGGCATTCCTGTTGACTGCCAAAAAATAGAATCTAAAAATATTTTTATCAGTGCAGACAAAAACAAATCCAAGATAGGCATATATAAATTGACCGAAAACGACATAAATCTTTATTCACTTGCTCATCAAGGTCAATTGCATATAAATTTATATCCAAATCAAAAATATCAAATATGGAGGCTAAAATAAAAATGTCACAGTTAAATTACAATCAACTTCAAAAAAAAATTTCATCAAATCAACTAGATAGCGTCTACTTTTTCGAAGGTGAGGATTATCTTATACAAGAATGCGAAAAATTATTAAAAAATAAAATTTTAGGAGATAAATACAGCGATTTTGATTTTAATGTATTCAATGAAGAAAATATCACACTAGAACAACTAAGCGTTTCAATGGAAACTTTTCCTGTTACATCTTCAAAAAAACTTATTATTATTCATAATTTACCTCTAGAACAATGGGATAACGTTAAAATAGATAATTTTACCGAGCTATTAAAAGACGTTCCTCCATTTGCCCATATAATAATTTCCGAATTTTCAGAAGAATGCAATGCTAAAAATATGGCAAAAATTAAAAAAATAAAAAATTTCATATCTAAACACGGCTCAGTTTGTGAACTTTCAAAAAAAGATATATCTATAGAAAAAGAACTAATACACTGGGCTAAAACAGAATTTAATAAAAAATTACCTGACAAGTACGCAAAAAAAATTGTAGATGTGTGCTCAAACCACAATATAACTTCGCTAAAAAATGAACTTAAAAAAGTATGTGAATTTGAAAAATCTGACGTAATAACAGAAAATTCACTGAATTTACTTATAAAATCACAAAATAGAATCAGTATATTTGAACTTCCTAAAGCTATTACGTCTAAAAATATTTCAAAATCTTTAAAAATATTATACGAATTACTTGCTCAAGGTGAAGAACCTATCTCAATTTTATCTGTAATAGCTTCGGAATACATTGATTTATATAGAGTGAAATCTTTTGAAAGTGAAGACATTTCAAAATTACTAGAGCTTTACAACTATCAAGGAAAAGAATTTAGATTAAAAAATTCTTCAAAATTATCTAAAAAAATGGATTTTAATAAATTAAATCTTAGCCTTAAATATTTGATACAAGCAGATGAAGAACTAAAATCATCCAAACCTAATGCAAAACTTATACTTTCAAGATTGATAATGCAACTTGCAATATATAAGTAAAATATTTGAATATTCTATCATAATAAATTTTTACGACAAGAATAAAAAATAACATATCATACTTTAAATGTATGGTGAGTTGTTTCCGATGGCACAACGTGGCTGGTGTCAATTTTTATTTTTTATTTAATCAGATAGTCAATAATTTTAAGACGGTATATCCGTTCGGTTTATTTCACAAAAGGATATTTTGAAATCTTGATAAATCTTTCCTTTAGGCAAATAAGAATTAACACTATGCAAAAAAGATTAATTATATACTTCTTCCGAACAAACATTTATATGATTAATTTACACTATGATTACATTTTCAAAATATTTGCAGTTTAATGATTGAAATGCAAATGTGATTATAATATAATCAGTTGTAGAGATTAAATGCAAATGTAATTATTTTATTTGCAGAAAAGGAGAATATCTATGACTAGGAATAGAGCGGGAAAATTTATAAAAATCGGAAAGGGACAATCTGAGTATTCATGCTTCGTCCCATCCCCACTCCCATTAAAAAATGAAAACGACATAAATTATGACAGTGAAATGATATATCTTATTTCTGAAGCTAATAGACATATTGGAAGACTAGACGAAGTGACGGACTCCTTAATTTCGCCAAATTATTTTGTATATATGTACGCAAGAAAAGAAGCGACTCTTTCTTCACAAATCGAGGGCACAAAAGCGACTTTTTCAGATTTGATAAAATCCGAAGCCGGCATCGAAGATGAAGTGCCTAATGACGTCAAAGAAATAGAAAATTATATTAAAGCCATTGAATATGGATTTGAAAGAATAAAAACTTTGCCTCTTTCCCTAAGACTTCTAAGAGAAATACATGCTATACTAATGTCAGGTGTTAGAGGTGAGCATAAAACTCCGGGAGAATTTAGAACATCTCAAAACTGGATTGGAGGATATTCTATAAATTCCGCTTCATATATTCCACCTTCAGCGGAATACCTTGGAGCTTGTCTTGATAATTTTGAAAAATTTATGCACGAGGAAGATAAAATTTCCCCGCTTATAAAAGCTGCAATACTTCATAGCCATTTTGAAATGATACACCCATTTCTTGATGGCAATGGCAGACTCGGAAGACTTCTTATTACTTTATATCTTTCAGTAAACAATATACTTCACAGACCTACTCTATATTTATCCAAATACTTAAAAAAGCACCGCTCGGTATATTATGATTTACTTTCGAACATTCATCAAAAAGGACAGTATGAAGAATTTATAAAATTTTTTCTGACTGGAATAATTCAAACTTCTAAAGAGGCTGTAGAAATCGCAAGAAATATAACAGAATTAAAAAATAACGATATTAAAAAAATAAGTACCTTGGGTAGATTAAGCGAAAGCGCTTTAACTATATATGAGAGCCTATTTTCTAAGCCCACGATAAGGATTGAAGAAGTTTCCAAGCTTTTAAACGTTAGTGTTTCTACCGCAGGAAGACTACTTAATAAACTAGTAGGCGAAGATATACTCAAAAATCTAAACAACAAAAAGAAAGATAAAATATTCGTATATCAAAAATATATTGATATATTTAATCAAGAATAACAAATCATAAAAATTTTATGTCCTATTTTGCACAAGATAGGGCAATTTTTTATCTCTAACGGATTATTAGTATAAAGTAATTTTTAAGGAGATAAAAATATGAGTAATAAAAATTTCAAAAACAGTTATGAACAGTACCTTAGTAAAAAATACAACTTATCCGACAGCTGCGAAATACTCGTAAAACAAGGCCACATCGCTAAAGAAAATGAAACTCTTCAAATTATGAATTTAACTCAACGCGGGAAATTGCTACAAGCGCAGTTCAGAACTTACAAATTAATATATGATGAAATTAAAGATGAAATTTTAAAAACATATAGCATTATCGACCGGGCAAAAGAAGACGTGGAAATTTTAAAAATTCAAAATAATTCTTATTCGATAAATAAAGATGTACTTGAAATTGAAATAGAATCAATAGCAGAATCCATGGTCGATGAATTGGATAAATCTATACGAAAAATCACTCAAAAAACATACGAAAAGACTCGCGAAACTCTCGCCAAAGAATGGCCTGAAATATTAGGAACGAGCCCTAAAGCACAAGGCGACGATTTGATGGAAAGTGAATTATATGATAAAATAGATTCGTGGATTAAAAACTTTAGAATATGGCTTTTTGAAAATATAAATTTTGCATTTTATGATACATACTTAGAAGAGAAAAGCTTCATACAAAAGAATATATTAGATGATTTTTTCGATGGTATAAAAGAAACCTTTGAAAAGGTCAGAGGTAAAATAGAATCCATAACGCGAAATGCTATTTTAGATGCTCGAACAGCAGCACAAAAAATTGAATTTAAAAAACAAAGAGTAGAATCATATGAGGTTGTTTTATCAGCGAATCCAAACTCTTGTGAAAAATGCCGCGAAATGGCAGAAAAATCAAAAAACCATCCTTTTAACCTAGCCGACCTAAAAGCAGGTGAAACTGGCCCACCCTTTCATCCTAATTGCGGATGTACAATGATTCCTAAAGTTTACGAAAAAAGAAACGGAAGTAGATGGGAACAGATTGTTATAGCTTTTAATGTTGCTTTTGAACTCTTGGCTCATATTAGTCCTACAGAAAAATTGATTCCATCACTTTATAATTTTATAAAACCTGCAATTTGGGCAGCAGGAAATTTTTATCTGGGGAAAATGAGAAAATTACCGCTTGCTCAAGAAATGTTTCGCCTGGGAATGTACGGTGAAGGAAAAGGTCTATCAAATAGAGCAAAAGAATTATTAATTCAACGTTTAAAAGAATCTAACATATTAAAAGAAAAGATAAGAGAGTATACTAAAAACGGTGAAGATTTTAATTCAGGTAAAACTTGGGCTCACTTTACACCTAAAGAACAAGATCTTCATTATTCTGTGCAGAGGGTGGATCTCTGGCTTGAAGGGGAAAAATTAGATGAAGGAAAATGGAAAATCAAGGTAAAATTAGAGGATGATTATGATTTTACAGAATTTCGTAATAGTTTAGCATTCACAGATTTAGCAAATAATTTAGGTGAAGCTATGCAACGAAACGGCATGATGACAAAGTTTAAGACTGAAGTTGAATTTACACATATTTTTGAAGGAGTATAAATGAAAAATTTTAAGAAAAACATTATTAAAATTTTAGGCATAATTTTACTTATTATAGGAGGTGCATATATTATGGTACTACCAGATTTTTTCCCTACTATTTTGACAAAAATAGTTGACGCTATACACACTGATCCTATATACGATGAAGACGGAAAAATAATATATCAGGATGGGAGAAAAACAATAAAATCATTTGGTAAAAGGAAACAATTTGCTGTAGAAAAAGGATTTTGGATTGAAGATGACGGGAAAGAAACTCGTACATGGGAGTTATTTGACATAGATAAAAATAATTGCATTGATGAAATAAGATATTTTACCCGTTCTTCTTCATCTCCTTGCGTTTACTCATTGGGCAAAAAAGGTTACACGAAACTAAATTACGAAACAGGAAAAATTATTCAAAGCAGAAATATTAATGATTTTCAAGGTGACGATAAAACTGTTTTTGAAAAACTTGAAGTGACAAAATCAAAAGCAGAAAATGACCAAG
>CABUYS010000076.1 GCA_902495835.1 uncultured Oscillospiraceae bacterium
AAAGCGGGAACTATCAATCCTCTCACCAAATTCAGAGGTCAAGTATATGTATTGACTAAAGATGAAGGCGGACGTCATACACCTTTCTTCAATAACTATCGTCCTCAATTCTATTTCAGAACAACTGACGTTACCGGCGTAATCAAACTTCCTGAAGGAACAGAAATGTGCATGCCTGGCGACAACGTTGTAATGGATGTTGAACTCATTACTCCTATCGCAATCGAAGAAGGACTCCGTTTCGCAATCCGTGAAGGCGGACGTACAGTCGGTTCCGGTGTTGTAACTGAAATTCTTGGCTAATACGAAAGTATTTATATGCCTTTTAAATCTATCCATGGATATATGGATAGATTTTTGTTTTATATAGAAAACCACTCGACTATCGAGTGGTTTAGTGGTAGGTGTGAGAAGGACATAAAAACTCCTTTTGATGTAGAATATAATAACAAAGTCAGTAAACTGCTAAAGGGTGTATCAAAAGGAGGAGATTTAAAGTAGATGATACGTATAGTTCATTACATATAAAGTGAAATCGCAAATACCATAAAGATTAGAAATAAAAGCTATATTAAGAAGATAAATTGTGAGAACATTTAACATTTAATACTATAGGCCTATTTATGAATAGCAAGCAACAATCTTTTCGCAAGTGTCAGACCGTATCAGCTTCCTTTAGAGGTAGCTAATAAAACAGAGCTTTGTCCGCTAAATAAATACCCCACCCATCCTAGTTGGGGGGATGTTTATTGTTTGTGTATAGAGAACTATACTATATAGTCTCACATGGTTCAGTAAAACTTAAGCGGTGTGACAAATATAATAGAGACAAAAGTTTATTTTAAATCGGCAATCTGAAAACTGCTAAAGGAAAAAGCAGTTTGATGATATTTCAAAGATTTGGGAATATGAAATTTTCATATAGGAACTGAGAATTTTGGTGCAAAGGTTATTATGTATACACGGCAGAAAAAAACACTAAAGCGATAAGGGAATACATAAAAAATCAGTTAAAACAAGATCGAGAAAGTGAAAGTTTATTTGATCCAAGAGATCCTTTTAAAGGGTAGTAAGTAACAAATGCATGGCTGTCAGATCAATAAAAAAATCACTTTTGGCTTGTTGTTAATATGACCAAAAAGGAAATACCACACACTACGAGGGCGGGTTTTTATTATACATAAACAAAACTCGTAAGCAATAAGGCTGTGGGCTTTATAGTTTGTTTTTTTAATATATTTTTCCTATAATTCTGTGTTTCAATTATTTAAATTAGAGATGAAAAAAGTGTTTAATACGTGCCTTCCTTCTTAATTTTTGTAAATCTTTCTTACGCCATATGGTACGTATTTCGTAAGTATCGTCATCATTATTAGGCCGGTCGCTGTGACCGCCTATTTTTAAAGTAAAATTACATGCTTCGTTGAAATCAGGTGTTCTGTATAATACATGTCCTCTGTTATCGAGTACTTCCCAAAGACAGTTTTCTTCTTTTTCTACACCCGCTTCTTCGGCGTCAAGTATATAGAATGTACCGCGAGGTCGGTGAAATAAACTAAGACAAGGAAGACCACCGGCAACATTTTCTAATTTTTCATCACTTAATTTTGAGTTTTGTTTGACATTTTAAATCACCCTCTCTTTTTTAGTTTTATAATTAATATTTTTTGGATTTAATAGTACAGTTATCTTATTTGAACGATTCAGGCCATTTAGGTATTTTTGGAAAGGGTGCGAATGGTTTCTGCATCAAACCATACGTTTTATTTTCACTTTCTTTTAGTAATCTAATTATACTCTCAAAGTCTATTGACTTTATTTCATTATGTTCACCATATAATTTGTTAGCTAAATCTTTTGCACTTTCTTCAGTAGGTAGATTGAACAGTACCTGTCCTTTTTCATTAAGTATATCATACGATGTTTTTCCTTTTTTTCTTTCGTTTTTAAATATGTAGTATACTTTACCGTCCCCACCGGCAACATTTTCTAATTTTTCATCATTTAATTTTGGATTTTCTTTGATTTCTTTTTTGTCCGGCATTTTAAATAATTTATACAATAAATCAGATAAATTAATTGTATAAATGTAAATTATATTATTTAAACAAAAATATATCAATATTAGTTTTAAAAACATGTAATTTATAAAAATAAAATTTAAATTTATGAACGTTTTTAGCTTCAAGAATAATATTTTATTGACCTTAAGAGCACAATGATTTACAATTATAATTGTATAAGTATATCGTAAATTATAAGAATGGAGCTATTCCAAATGTCCAAAAAATTATTTACTTCAGAATCAGTTACGGAAGGTCACCCCGATAAATTATGTGACCAAATTTCCGACGCTGTTTTGGATGCAATTTTAAGTAAAGATTCAGACGCTCATGTTGCGTGCGAAGTTACCGCTTGTACCGGGCTTATTCACGTTATGGGCGAGATTACTACTTCCTGTTACATAGATATTGATAAAGAAGTCAGACGTGTCATTAATGAGGTGGGATATAATAATTCTTTGTATGGTTTTAACGGAGATACATGCGGAGTTATTACATCTATAAACTCTCAATCTCCCGATATAGCCCGAGGCGTTGATTGTTCTTTTGAAAAAAAGAACGGCTGTTCGGATACTCACGATGAAATAGGGGCGGGAGACCAAGGATTAATGTTTGGGTTTGCATGCAATGAAACTTCTGAATTAATGCCGCTTCCCATATCACTGGCTCATAAACTTGCTAAACGTTTGGCTTATGTAAGAAAAAAAGGAATATTGGATTATTTAAGACCTGACGGTAAGACTCAAGTTACAGTTGAATATGAAAATGATATTCCAAAAAGAATAGATACCATAGTAGTTTCAACCCAGCACGCCCCAGAAATTGAATCCGAACGCATTTATGAAGACGTTGTAAAAAATGTGGTTGTTCCGACTGTTCCTGCCGAGATGATAGACAACAAAACAAGAATATTGGTAAATCCAACGGGAAGGTTTGTCATCGGTGGGCCTGCAGGAGACAGCGGTCTTACGGGAAGAAAAATAATAGTGGATACATACGGAGGTTACTCGAGGCACGGCGGTGGAGCTTTTTCGGGTAAAGATGCAACAAAAGTAGATAGGTCTGCGGCATATGCTGCCAGATATATTGCTAAAAATATAGTAGCGGCCAATTTAGCTAAAAAGTGCGAAATTCAGCTTGCTTATGCTATAGGAGTTTCGCGTCCTGTTTCTGTCCGAGTTGATACTTTCGGAACTTCAACAGTTTCGGAAGAAGTGTTGTCTGACGCTGTAAACGAAGTTTTTGATTTGCGTCCGTGTGCAATAATTGAAAAGTTTAATTTAAGAGCACCTATTTATTTCCCATTGGCGTCTTATGGTCAGATGGGTCGTGAAGATTTGAATGTCGGATGGGAAAAAACAGATAAAGTTAATGAATTAAAAGAAGTTGTTAAAAAAACAGAATCACAATTGAAATTATAGGGAGGTAATTGTTTTGTATAATAATTTAGAATCTGAAATAAAGAATAAAATTTCTGAACTTGAAAAAACTCTTAATTCTTCAAATAGTTTAAACGAAGTACAGAGTGCTAAGGATGAATATTTAAAAAAATACGTAAAAAATCTTTATTCCGAGTTGAAAAAAATTGATAATTCCGAAGAAAAAAAGCAGCTAGGAAAAGCTATAAATGACTTTAAAAATCATTGTGAAAACATTATCAACACTTATATTGAAAAATTTAAAAATTCAAAAAATGTTTCCAAATATGACTATACGGTTTTTAAAAATAGCATAAAGATTGGTTCTGGTCATCCGCTTATAAAGCTTTACAAAAAAATTGAAAAAGTGTTTGTGGGAATGGGATTTTCTGTTGTTCAAGGTCCTGAAATAGAACTTGATAAATATAATTTTGAAATGCTGAATTTGCCGCCTCATCACCCGGCACGTGACATGCAAGATACTTTTTATATTTCAGTTCCGAATATTTTATTGCGTTCACATACGTCTTCGGTTCAGATACGTACCATGGAAAAAAGAAAACCGCCTATACAGGTTATTTCTCCGGGAACTGTATACAGAGTTGACGATATTGATCCTCAACACACTCCTATGTTTTATCAAATCGAAGGATTAATGGTTGCGGAAAAGATATCATTTTCAAATTTAAAAGCTGTTTTGATAAAATTTTTAAAAGAAGTTTTTGGAGAAGAGGTAAAAGTACGTTTTAGACCGTCGTATTACCCTTATACAGAACCTAGTGCAGCTATTGATATGTCATGCACGGAATGCGGAGGAAAAGGATGCCGTACTTGCGGATATTCAGGCTGGATAACGGTTTTAGGCTCGGGTATGGTTCATCCAAATGTTTTGGAAGGCGTTGGTTATGACAGTAAAAAATATAGCGGTTTTGCTTTCGGACTCGGTCTTAACAGGCTTGCTCTTATTTACTACGGCCTTGGCGAAATACGAAAATTATACGAAAATGATATAAGTCTTTGGAAACAGATATAGAAAGGGTGATATATAGTGTTTAAATTTTCATTCAATTGGCTTCGTGATTATTGCGGAGAGGATATAACTTATGAAGAAGTTATAAAAAAGCTAAAAATTCAAGGATTTGAATTTCAAGGAAGTCAAAAAATCGGTGATGACATAGTTACAGCAATCGAAGTTAAAGCCAACAGACCTGATATGCTTTCACACATTGGTATAGCAAGAGAAATAAAAGCTTTTGACGGATTGGAAATACCTGTTATTCCAAAATCTGCGATTAAAGTTGATAATAAAAAGTTCCCTTTGGAAATAAATGTAAACGAAAAAGTTTGCAAAAGATTTTGTGCCATTGAATTAAAAGATGTGGATTCTTCGGTAAAAACTCCTGAATATATTGTTAAACGCCTTGAAGCTATGGGAATAAACAGAGTTAATGCTGTTGTAGATATATGCAACTATGTTATGGTTGATATGGGGCAACCTTTACATTGCTATGATTTTGATAAACTTTCCGATAAAAAATTAACGGTAGATAAAATCGAAGAAAATAAATCTGTGGTTACTTTTTCAGGCGAAACCGTTGAGGTTAAGCCCGGAGATATTGTCATTTCAGAAAATGAAAACGTAAAGTGTGTGGCGGGAATAATAGGAACCGATTCTGCAGCTGTATCTAAAAATACTAAAAATATAATTCTTGAATCCGCTGTTTTCGACGAAGTAAGTGTTCGCCTTACATCCAGAAGACTTAAAATTTCTACACCGTCCTCTTTCCGCTTTGAAAGAGGTGTAAACGCAGAAGCTTCGTTTGATATTATGTATAGATGTGCTCAAATGATAACAGAAATTTGCGGCGGAACAATAGAAGAAGACGCTTTTGATTTCTATCCCGATTGTTGTAGTGAAAAATTTTTGGATTTAAATGTCAATAACAATAATAATTTGCTCGGAGTTGAACTTGACTCTCAAACAATAATAAATTGTTTGGAAAAATATAATTTTAAATGTACAGTTAAATCAGATGAAGTAATCAAAGTGAAAATCCCAAGTTACAGACTCGATGTAAAGCAAGAAGTTGATTTAATTGAAGAAGTGGCAAGAATATACGGTTATGATGAAATTAAACCTGTAATGCCTACTATCATGACACAGTATAATAGAAATGAAATTTGGGATAAAAATGATATTATCCGCAGAATTTTAACAGGCTTGGGATTCAATGAAACTATAAACTATTCGTTTATTCCGCAAGATTCAATGAAACTGCTTGATATAAAAGAAGGTGAAGAACTTTATTCTGATTTAATTCTTCAAAACCCCATTTCCCCGATGTATGCGTTAATGCGTCCGACAGTGGTTTATTCTTTACTTAATTGTTTGGCGTATAATTATTCGATAGGCAACAGTAACATTGGAATTTTTGAACTTGGAAGAGTTTATTTTAAAGATTCAAATTACGATACGAATTGCAGAGAAGTAGACACATGTGCATTTATGATGTCCGGAATAAGAATTCCCAGAGGTTTTGGTTGCGATAAAGACATTAAATACACGTACTATGATTTGCTTAATGTTGTTAAAATTATTTTCGATGAATTTGGTCAGGAGTTTGAGCTCAAAGAAAATTCTTTAGGATTTTTTGAATGCGGTTCGGGATGTGATATAATCGTAAACGAAAAACGTATAGGATTTATCGGAGAGATAGATAAAGCTAAACTCAGAAAAATAAATAATGTAAAGCTGATAAAAGATAAAATTTTCTATTGCGAATTTTACATCAAAGATATCTCCGAAAAAATCAAAAGAATTAAGTTTGAATCCAAATATCCTCCTGTAAGACGTCTGTATAATTTGGTACAAAATAAAAACATTAAATCCGAAGAGGTTGTAGATGTAATAAAATCTGCGGACAATGTCGTACGAGAAGTAACGGTTCAGGATATATATTCAGACAAAAACTTTTCTGATGAAGAACACGCAGTGCTTTACGAAGTCAATTACTGCAGTAAAGAAGAAACATTAACAACTGAAAAAATTGAAGAAATAGAAAAGAAATTTCTTAAAAAACTTTCCGAAGAATATAATATTAATTTTAAGATGTAAATCAGGTCCTCTCTGCGTTGTGCGTAGGGAGGACTTTTTTAACAATAAGTGGTTTAAATGTAAATTAACAGGAAATCAAAGCAGTGTTAATGTTGTTATATAATAAAATATATTGAAATATTTTTTAAAATATATTACAATTGTACCAAATATGAAATGGGAGGATGAATAAATGAAAAAAATTGGAGAAAAGAGTATAAGGTTTTTTCTCAGTTGTATTTTAATTTTGAATTTTTTTGTAAGTTTAAAACCATTAAAAGTGAACGGAGTATCATTTGACGGAGGAAGCGGAACAGTAGAAGACCCGTATATAATAAGCACGGCGGAGCAGCTCGACGCTGTAAGAGATAATCATTCGGCAAGCTACAGACTTGCAAATGACATT
>CABUYS010000077.1 GCA_902495835.1 uncultured Oscillospiraceae bacterium
AATGGGCGGGTTTTGTCGAAAGCACTGTTGTGAATTTTTTTGATGAACACAAAATCGAAAAACTTTCTTTGGAAGACGGAAACGGAAACAAAGCCAAAATGTCTCGCACGAAAGACAACGGTATTAAAATTGAGTATTCTTCTACAGTAATGATGTAACAAAAAATTGAAATAACTTTCCTTTTACGGGTCTGTTATTTCAATTGATTTATTCTTGAAGCTGTTTTGATGTTGTAAAAGCGTAGATGTAATTTTTACCTTTAATGTGAAATGAGGATTGTTGGCTATGGAAAGTGCACTGATAGCTATGAGCGGGGGAGTTGACAGTTCCGTTGCCGCACTGCTTACTTTAAACAAAGGATTTAAGTGCGTAGGGGCAATGATGAAATTGTTTCAGAATCCCGGTGAAGAAATTAAGTGTGATAAATCGTGCTGCTCTTTAGATGATTCTAAGGACGCAAGAGCAGTGGCGTTTAATTTGGGAATTCCCTTTTATGTTTTTAATTTTAAAGACGAATTTAAAAAAAGAGTAATAGATAATTTTGTTTATTCGTATCAAACGGGGAAAACACCTAATCCATGTATCGAATGCAATAAGTATTTGAAATTTGATAAAATGTTGAAAAGAGCTTTTGAGCTGGGACTGAATTATGTTGTAACGGGGCATTATGCCAGAATAGAATACGATTCTGGGATTAATCGTTATTTGTTAAAGAAAGGGCTTGACCACAATAAAGACCAGAGTTATGTTCTTTATTCCATGACTCAAAATCAGCTTAAACATACGATTTTCCCTTTAGGGAGTTTAACAAAACAGGAAGTAAGAAAAATAGCCGAGGAAAATGGTTTTGTTAATGCATATAAAAGCGAAAGTCAAGATATTTGTTTTGTTCCAGATGGGAAATATGTTGATTTTATAAAAAATTATGCCGATTGCAGCATTGGATTTGAACCGGGTGATTTTATTGATGAAAGCGGTAAAGTCATCGGAACTCATAAAGGAATAGTAAATTATACCGTGGGTCAAAGAAAAGGATTGGGGATAAGCGCAAAACATCCTTTGTATGTCTGTAAAATAGATAAAGAAAATAATAATGTGATACTTGGATGCAAAGAATCTCTTTATTCAAAAAAAGTTTTTGCAAATAATATAAATTTAATTTCTGAAAGTAAATTGAATTCTTCAATTAAAGTTACGGCAAAACTTCGTTACAAGCAAGAAGAACAGCCCGCCGTTTTGCATCAAATTGATGATAATACCATATGTGTAGAGTTTGATTCTCCTCAAAGAGCCGCCGCAAAAGGACAGGCTTTGGTTTTGTATCAAGGAGATATTGTTGTAGGAGGCGGAACAATTATATAGTAATTTCTTTAAATTCAACCAGAAATGTGATGTTTTTAAACTTCAAAGCTTATTTTTAAGTTTATTACATTAGATTTTTTTCATAGTTTAAGCTACACTGTTGATGCATAGTTTTCTATACGCAAAAAACTACGTAGCTTTTTACTAAAGTATATAAAAAAACGAAATTTTTATTATTTTAAGCTTATTACCTTATCAACCCATTCTTTATAAAAATTTTCTTCATGTGATACGAGTATTAAATTACCTGTCCATGCACTTAGTTGTTCTTTGAGTACTTCTTTTGATTCGGGATCCAAATGATTTGTAGGTTCGTCGAGTATCAGGAAATTTGATTTTTTATTGACTAGTATGCATAATTTTACTTTCGATTGCTCTCCGCCGCTTAAAGTTCCGATTTTTTGCAGAGCGTTTTTAGAAGATATTCCGCACTGAGCAAGATGTTTTCTTACTTCGGTATTTGAAAATTTAGGGAAAGTTTCTTTTATTATTTCAACCGGTGTAAGATTGGGATTTTGCCAATTCAGTTCTTGTTCATAGTAACCTGTTTTTACGTACTCTGCAAAGCTGAAACTTCCCGATATCGGTTTTATAATTCCTAAAATAGTTTTTAGAAGAGTTGATTTTCCTATTCCGTTAAACCCTGTTATTACAATTTTTTCTCCCGACTTTGCTTCGAAGCTGATTTTTGGCAAAAGCGGTTTTGAATATCCTATTTCCAAACTGTGAACTTTAAGAGCTTTTGAGTTTCCTAGGGAAGTAGAAATCAGTTTGAAATTTGGTTTTGCGTTTGATTTAGGAGGAGGAAGTTTTTCCATTTTTTCAAGCTGTTTGATTCTTGCTTGAGCTTGTTTTGCGGTCGAAGCTCGGACTCGGTTTTTTGCAATGTAATCTTCTTGTTTTTTAATTTCTTTTTGTTGAGCTTGATATTGCCTGATATAACTTTCTCTTCTGAGCCCTTTTATTTCTAGAAATTTGGTAATGTTACCGGGATATTTAGTTATAGTTTGAAATTCTATGTCTAGAATACAATTTGTTATCTTATCTAAAAATTCCAAGTCATGAGAAATTACAATGAAACTGTTTTTAAATCCTTTCAAAAAATCGGTCAACCATTCAACGTGCTGTTTGTCAAGAAAATTTGTGGGTTCGTCCAGGAGTAAAATATCAGGATTTTTTAACAAAAGTTTGGCAAGTATAACTTTTGCACGCTGACCGCCGCTTAATTTTTTTAACTGTGTATTTACTCCTAGTGAAGTTATTCCGAGTCCGTCTGCAACTTTAAGTATTGTGCTTTCTATTTCGTAAAATCCGCAGTTTATAAGTAAATTTTGGTAATCTGAAGCTTTTTGTGAATCTTCTTCGGAAAAATTTTCAGACATGTTTTGATATATATTATTGAGTTTTTCTTCTATTTCATACAGTTCTTCGAATGCTGTTTTGAGATATTCAAAAATAGTTTTTTCGGTATCAATCTCGGCATATTGATCCAAATATCCGATTTTTTTGTTTTTTTGCCAGCGTATATCTCCGCTGTCGGGAGTTATTTCACCCATGACAGAACGAAGCAAAGTGGTTTTTCCGGAGCCATTTTGTCCGACTATTCCTACGTGTTCGCCTTTGAATATTTCAAAACTTGAATTTTTATACAAAACCTTATCTCCAAATGAATGAGTAAGATTTATAACTTCCAATAGTGCCATAATAACTACTCCTTTTAAAAAATAAAAATCAGGCCACAGCGAAACATCAGCTGTAGCCTTTGAACATTAAAATCGACCGCAAAAACACCACCGCCACGAAAAGCGATGTGAATCAGCCGATGAGAAATATTTGGGCTTTATGTGATGTCTCATCAATATTCAAAACATAAAGCCTTTTTAATTGTTAAAATCACTTAGTTACATCCTTTAATAAATTTATTTCATTATAATAGATCCGACGATAAAATTCAATAGTTATAAATTTTTTTATCTTTTATCAAAAAAAGTTTGATATTAATAAAAAGATGTGATATTATGTTTATAATTACTTATATTTTTAAAAGGTGGTGAAAAATAAATATATATAGTTTATAAAATAAATGTTTTGTAAAACTGAAAGGAGATTGACTATGAAAAAGCAAATATTTGTAATGACTTTGGCATCCGTAATGAGTTTTATGCTCGTAGGTTGCGGTAATTCTCAAAATGAAACTTCCGAAAAAGATAACTCTAAAACCGAGACCACTAACGTTACATCTGAAGACCCTGGAAAGGTAGTTACGGATTCTACCGATAGTCCTGCTGCTGTAGAACAAGATACAGATGACGACAACGATATGAATACCAAAAATATGGTTTCTGTTGAAGACTTGGAAAAAGGAAAGTACAAAGTAACAAATGAAGGACGAGCTGTAGTTGTAGCCTACAATGACGGTGATTGTTTAAGCACAACTTCATATAATTACAAAGACGGAGTTTTGAATAATATTTTGGTGGTATCTAAATATAAAGATGCCGAAACTGCAAAAAAAGCGTATGAAGCTTTGAATGCAGATAAATCAATGAAAGAAAGTTATTCAAAACTTGAGTTGGAAGGCGACAAAATAAAAGGTACGCTTGCTCAATCAGAAGTTGACAGCTTGAAATCTTTCACTCAAAAAGAGTTTTATGAACAACAGTCCGAACTGTATGCAAAACTCAATGAAGATAGCAAAAATAAAAATTAATTACTTTGAGTTTAAAAATCTCGCTATGGTAGCTTTTAGGGCTTTCGTAGCGGGATTTAATTTTTTTCGAAAAGTAACCGGATATTTAAAATTCTTACTTATGCTTCGTTTTTATCATTGTTCGTAAATTTTATATCTCTTTGAAGAAATTGAGTTAAAAGGCGTGATAATATCTCGATAAAAATTTTAATGTTGACTTATTTTACATATAATGATAAAATTACTAAGGTTTATGTTTAATCTTAAATCCTTATCTTGCTTAAAAAGTGAGGTCATATGTCCAAAAGGAGGTGCCATGAAACATGGTAGAAACGAAGCATTCTTATGAATTTATGTTAGTTGCTTCTGTGAAAGTCGGAGAAAAGACCGAAGAAATCGTAAATAAGTTCAAATCTTTGATTGAAGCTAACGCAGAACTCTCTAACGTGAACAATTGGGGAAAAAGAAAGCTTGCTTACTTAATCAACAAAGAACCGGAAGGCGAATATGTGTTGTTTGAGTTTAACAGTACTTCTGAATTTCCTAAAGAGCTCGACCGTATATGTCAGATAACTGACGGTGTTTTAAGATCCATGATTATTAAAAAATAAGGAGTGGCGAAGTAATGTTGAATGTGGTGGTATTGACGGGAAGATTAACAGCTGACCCGGAACTTAGACACACACCTAACGATATTGCCGTTACGTCGTTTACTATCGCTGTAAATCGTAAATTTGCACGCCCGGGAGAAGAGAGACAAACTGATTTTATAGATATAGTTGCCTGGAGAAATACTGCAGAGTTTATTTGCAAGTATTTTAAAAAAGGTCAATTGATTGCAATTGAAGGTTCTATCCAAACAAGAAGCTACCAAGACAAAGATGGCAATAAACGCAAAGCTTTTGAAATTGTAGCTAAAGACGCTCAATTTGCCGAGTCCAAGAAAAGTGCGGATTCTAATTCTTTTGAATCAGGGGATTCTTCTTATGAATCGGTAAACAACAGCTCTTATTCCAGTGGAAGTCAAGAAGATTTTCAGACGATTGAATCCGATGACGACTTGCCATTTTAATACGTTTTAAAAAATAGGGAAAGGGGAGATTGATAGTGGCAGAAAGAACAGAAAGGTCCGAGAGAAGAGACAATAGAAATATGCGCAGAGCAAGAAGAAAAGTTTGCAGTTTTTGCGTAGACAAAGCTCATGAGAGTATAGATTATAAAGAATACGGTAAATTAAGACGCTTTATATCAGACAGGTCTAAAATATTACCTCGCAGAGTTACAGGTACATGTGCAAGACATCAACGTGAACTTACAACAGCTATTAAGCGTGCACGTTATATGGCTTTGTTACCTTATACAAATGATTAATTTTAAAAATTACATTTAACCCTATGTTTTTTAAACATAGGGCGATTTTATTTTGGAGTTTGATGTAAGAAATATGAAAAAAATAAAAAGTTTTGAAGTCGACCACGATAAACTTGAAAAAGGAATGTATATTTCTCGAATTGATTCGGGAATTGTAACCTACGACCTTAGAATGGTTAAACCAAACACTCCTCCTTATCTTGAAAATGCCGCTCTTCACACTTTTGAGCACCTTTTGGCCTCTTATTTACGTAGTAGTAAATATTCGAATAATATAATTTATGTCGGGCCAATGGGATGCCGTACGGGTTTTTATTTGCTTACGTATAATCTTTCTCACGAAAACGCTCTTTCTTTAGTGAAAGAAGCAATGAATTACATTTCATCATTTAAAGGCGACATTCCGGGAGCTTCTCGAAAAGAATGCGGGAACTATAAAGAACACGATTTGCCAAAGGCTCGTGAGTACGCCGCTGATATGGTGAAAGTTTTGGAAAAATGGCAAGTTGAAAATCTCGAATACAATAAATAAAATTTTCATATGTTTCAACCTTCAGACATAAATTTTACATAGAGTATTTATTAAAGGAGGAAACATATGAGAAATAATTACAGAAATAATAGAATTAACAGAACCAATCAATTTATAATTACAAATGATTACGGCAACGACCCTTTTGTAGTAAATATTGAAAAAGCAACGGAACAAAATAATAATTTTCGTACCACATTGTGGACAGGAACTTATATGCAAACAACGCTTATGAGTATTGAACCGGGAAGCAGCATAGGGCTTGAAATTCATCCGGACACAGACCAATTTTTAAAAATAGAAAGCGGAATGGGTCAAGTGTTTATGGGCAAAACCCGAGAAAATTTGAATTTTCGTCAAAATATCAGGGAAGGTTTTGCAATTTTTGTTCCGTCGGGTACATGGCATAATGTTGTCAATACAGGCAAATCACCGCTCAAAT
>CABUYS010000078.1 GCA_902495835.1 uncultured Oscillospiraceae bacterium
CTTTTCTAATTACTCTCGTACTGGGAAAATTCTTAATACCTTTTCTTCACAAATTGAAATACGGTCAAACGATTTTGGAAATAGGCCCTTCGTGGCACAAAAACAAGCAAGGAACCCCTACAATGGGCGGAATAATGTTCATTGTAGGAACCGTTATTGCTACCATCGTCGGAGTATGTATGTATTACTTTGTATCAATGAAGATCGGAATAGAAACTTTTGAAACACCGCTTATGATAACAAAAATATTTGCGGGACTCGGAATGGCAGTATCTTACGGAATAGTAGGAATAATGGACGACATGGTAAAAATACGAAACAAACAAAATGCAGGACTAACTCCAAAGCAAAAATTAATTTTGCAATTCGGAATTTTGGGATGCTATTTTTTAGCACTACACATAGTAAACAGCAAGTCCGGCGGAGCAAACTTAACAATAGTTAATATCCCGTTTTTTGGAAATATAGACTTGGGAATATTTTATTGGATTATAATGGCACTTGTTGTAGTGGGAATAGTAAATGCCGCAAATCTCACAGACGGCGTAGACGGTTTAAGTGCTTCGGTTGCCTTCTTTATAGCTATGTTTTACATGCTGATTGCAAATATTTCAGGCATGTTCGGAATAAGTTTGGAAGCTGCGGCTTTGGCAGGAGCTTGCCTTGGATTTCTCTTTTGGAACTTTCATCCGGCAAAAATTTTTATGGGAGACACAGGTTCGCTGTTTCTCGGAGGAATGGTTTGTGCTTTAGGACTCGGTATGGGAATTCATGTTCCGATGATAATACTTTCTTTCGTTTACATTACGGAAATGTTTTCGGTAATTCTTCAAGTCATATATTTCAAAGCCACACACGGAAAACGCTTGTTTAAAATGAGTCCTATTCATCACCATTTTGAAATGTGCGGTTGGAGTGAAACAAAAATTTGTACTGTATTTAGCATAGTAACCATAATTTTGGGAATAATATCTACCCTTACGGTTATTTACGGAATGTAAGACATACGAGGGAGGAGAAGTTTTAATGCGTGCCAAACGAATACGAACAAGGCATTTAAGGCCTAACAGAGGCTATGAAATCAATAAAGAAGATTCAGTAGAGAAAAAAGATAAAAAGAAAAAAAGTCCAAAGCTCAAGACAAAATTTTTATCAAAAGTAAAAACGCTTTCATTAAAGTCAGGAATAGATTTGCCGTTTTTGTTTTTAGTTCTTACCATAGTTGTAATAGGTCTTGTTATGATGTTTTCGGCAAGTTATCCCAATGCATATTATTTGCATAAAGGTGACAGTTTTTATTTCATAAAGAACCAACTTATATTTGCTGTTGTCGGAGTTATTGCAATGTTCGCTATTTCTTATATCGACTACGATGTATTTCATAAATGGGCAGTTCCGATACTGGGAATATCGTTCTTTTTGCTTGTGATTGTTTTGATAATGCCACCGATTAACGGCGTTCACAGGTGGGTTCAGATAGGTTCTTCCTTCGGATTTCAAGCGTCCGAAATAACAAAATTTGCGATTGTAGTTTCTTTTGCACATTTTATTAATCTTAATTTTCACAGAATGGGTACATTCAAATACGGTATCCTTCCCTACCTCATAATTTTAGCTCCAACAGTTGTTTTGCTTGCCTTGGAGCCACATATTTCCTGTACGGTAATAGTTGTTTTGTTGGCTGCGGGAATGCTTTTCATCGGCGGAGTAAAACTCAAATGGTTCGGAATGGTTTTGGGAGCAATTGCTTCGGCTTTGATTTATCTTGTTGTATTCACGGATAAATTGACATACGCAAACAACCGAATTTCGGGATGGCTTGACCCATTTTCACCGGGTGCGGGAGTAGACACATGGCAAACTCGTCAAGGACTTTACGCTATAGGCTCGGGAGGACTGTGGGGACTGGGGCTTGGATTTTGATGTGTTTTATTGCTGTTCATTCCCGAACCTCAGAACGATTTTATTTTCTCCGTAGTATGCGAAGAACTTGGATTTGTCGGAGCTGTAATAATACTTCTGCTCTTTGCCCTACTGATTTGGAGAGGTATGATTATTGCAATGAAAGCAAAAGATAAATTCGGTTCTCTTTTAGGAATAGGCCTCATAGCTCAAGTCGGACTTCAGGTTATCCTTAACATAGCCGTTGTTACAAATACAATTCCCAACACAGGTATCAGTTTGCCGTTTTTCAGTTACGGAGGAACATCACTTTTGATGCTTCTGGGTCAAATGGGAATAATACTTTCAATTTCTCGAACGTCCAATATGGAAAAAAGTTAATTTATACGGAGTGATTATTTTGAAGATAATATTTGTCGGCGGAGGTACCGCAGGACACATAAATCCGGCTTTGGCTCTTGCCGATTACGTTAAAGAAAAAGAACCCGACAGCGAAATATTATACGTCGGTGCAAAAGGCGGAATGGAAGAAAAACTCGTACCCGAAGCAGGATTCGAATTCAAAGGCATAACCGTTTCGGGATTTGCCAGAAAATTAAATTTTGAATCTGTCAAAAAAAATTTGGTAACTTTAAAAAACATAATTGTTTCCACTTTTGAATCAAGAAAAATATTAAAAGAATTTAAACCTGACATATGTGTGGGAACAGGAGGATATGTTTGCGGTTCATTTCTCAGAACCGCTCACAGTCTTAATATACCGTTTTTGATACATGATTCGAATTCTTATCCGGGAGTAACTACAAAACTTCTCGCAAAAAAAGCTTCAAAGGTACTAATTATAAATAAAGAAGCAAAAAAACATTTGCCCCAATCTGTTAAAACCGAAATCACGGGAAATCCCGTACGAAAAAAAATATTTATTGCAGATAAAGAAAAATCTCTTAAATCCCTCGGAATAGAAAAAGGCCCTGTAATACTTTCTTTCGGAGGAAGTTTGGGCGCAAAAAAAATAAATGACGTTATGGCTGAGCTTATAATCAACCATAAAGACGATTCGCCTTATACGTACATTCACGGATTTGGCAAAAAAGGACATGATTTCACAGAAAAACTCGCAAAAAACGGAATCGAAACAGGCAAAAACTCCAAATACATTTTCAAAGAATACATAAAAAACATGCCTGAATGTCTAAGTGCGGCAGACCTCGTAATATGCCGTTCGGGAGCTACAACTTTAAGCGAAATAGAAGCTTCCGAAAAACCGTCAATACTAATTCCTTCACCCAACGTTGCGGAGAATCATCAGTATCACAACGCAATGGCTTTAGTAAACGAAAATGCCGCAAGTATAATCGAAGAAAAAGATTTAACCGCAGAAAAATTATGGAATGAAATAAACCGAATACTAAACGAAAATATTTCAGAAAAATATTCCAAAAATCTTAAAAAAATTGCAATCAACGATGCAAACGAAAGAATTTATAAAATAATTAAAAACATAACCGAAAAACAGGAGGAAACAAAGTGATTTGTTCAGAAGAAATAAACAGCATGTGTAAAATAAAAAGTTGTCCACACCACGGTCCTTCTCCTATCCCCGAAGAAGGAAGATGGATAAAAGCTCTTGAAATAAAAGACATATACGGACTTTCTCACGGAGTCGGAAAATGCGCTCCACAGCAAGGCGCGTGTAAACTTACTTTAAACGTGAAAAACGGCGTAGTCGAAGAAGCTCTTGTGGAAACAATAGGATGCTCGGGAATGACTCATTCCGCAGCAATGGCAGGAGAAATACTTCCGGGAAAAACTCTTCTCGAGTGCCTTAACACCGACCTTGTTTGCGATGCAATAAACGATGCCATGAAAGAAATATTTTTACAACTCGTTTACGGTCGTTCTCAGACTGCGTTTTCCGAAAACGGACTACCTATCGGAGCAAGTCTTGAAGACCTCGGAAAAAACAGATGTTCTCAAACGGCAACAATCATGTCTACAAATCAAAAAGGTGTAAGATATCTTCAAACAGCAGAAGGATATATTCTTAAACTGGCTTTGGATGAAAATAGCGAAGTAATAGGTTATAAATTCGTAAACACAGGCGAAATGATTAAAAAAATCAAAAACGGAATATCTGCCGAAGAAGCTTTCGAATCAAGCACAGGCACATACGGACGTTTCGACGAAGCAGTTAAATTCATCGATCCACGCTGTGAATAAAAACATTTATTTTTTGGTGAAAGGAAAAAACATGAAAAATACAATATCATTTGAAGGTTTGGAAAGAAGAGCCGATTCAATAAAAAAATGTCTTCAAAAATACAATATATCAGATTTAAGTGAAGCGAAAAAAATCTGTAATGAAAAAAATATATTTCCGGATGAAATAGTTAAATCAATTCAACCTCTATCTTTTGAAAACGCAGCATGGGCATATACTCTCGGATGTGCTATAGCAATAAAAAATAATCCTGATTCCGCACACAAAGCCGCTGAGTACATCGGAGAAGGACTTCAGGCTTTTTGCATACCCGGTTCTGTGGCAGATTCAAGAAAAGTCGGAATTGGTCACGGTAATCTTGCATCACGTCTTTTGAAAGAAGAAACAAAATGTTTTGCGTTCATAGCCGGTCACGAATCTTTCGCCGCTGCTGAAGGAGCTATCGGAATAGTAAAATCCGCAAATAAGGCAAGAAAAAGCCCTTTAAGAGTTATTTTAAATGGACTTGGAAAAGATGCGGCTTATATAATTTCCAGAATTAACGGATTTACCTACGTACGAACAGAATACGATTTTGATACGGGAAAATTAAACATAATATCCGAAACTCCTTTTTCAAAAGGAGAGCGTTCACAAATAAAATGTTACGGAGCCAACGATCCTCTAGAAGGATTGGAAATTTTAAAGTACGAGAAAACTGACATATCCATAACCGGAAATTCAACCAATCCCACAAGGTTTCAGCATATAGTCGCGGGAACATACAAGAAGTGGGCTGTTGAAAACAACAAAGAATATTTTTCGGTTGCATCAGGCGGAGGAACAGGAAGAACTCTTCATCCCGATAACATGGCAGCGGGACCTGCTTCATACGGTTTAACAGATTCCATGGGAAGAATGCATGGAGATGCTCAATTTGCGGGTTCGTCATCGGTTCCGGCACATGTGGACATGATGGGATTCATAGGAATGGGAAACAATCCAATGGTAGGAGCTACGGTATCGTGCGCAGTAAAAGTATATTGCTCAAAATAGTTTAGTAATATTTTTTAAATCACAAAAATAATTTTTGTATGCATAATTAGTTCTCGAATTTATAATTTTTCGTATATTTTCTAAATCTTTAACGTAATCATTACACCCACAATAAAATAAGACATGCTCAAATAAATGTTATTAAAGAATATATTTATACTGCATATACACTTTTATTTTGTATATAATTAAAAATTTAAGTGAATTTTTGTAAATTTATCGATTAATTGTTTTTCATAATTTTATTTGTATAGTTGAGGATTATCTGATAAAATCATCTCATAGGCTTAGTTGTTAACATGATTAACTGTGGGTGATAAAGTGAGTATTGAAAATCCAGAAACCAAAAAAACAGGATTTATGCTTAGCAATATAGTAAAAAGAAAAATACTTGAAGCGTATCAACATTCAAAAAATATTCATCTTGAGTCGAATATTTCGGATACTAAGGCAGAAAACTCTAAATCCATTAATAATGATTCAAAAAACAACTAAGTTTTGCGATTAAGTGTATCAGGAAAGGCATATAGCCTTTCTTTTTTTATGCGGAAAACTAAAGGATAGTTGCACAGTTCGGAGAATTTAAGCAATGCAAAAATTACAAAATTTATTTCGATGTAAGATAAGTAAGCGATTTGTAAGTTGTTAAAGGAAAACATTCAAAATAAGTGGCACAATAAGTTCATTACATACAAAGTTAAACCTCAAACATCATGTAATATTGTGGTAGAATGTTTAATATAAAAGATTAGAAATAGGAGCTATGTTTAGAAAATAAAAAAATAAATTAGGAGAACAGTTAACATTTAAGAACATAAACATATTTATGGATAACAATTAACAAATCTTTCGCAAGCGTCGGGTCGTATCATCAGCCTCCTTTAGAGGCGGCTAGTAGTACAGGGCTTTGTCCGTTAAAGAAATCCCCCAGCTAGGCTGGGGGATGCTTATTGTACGTAGAAAACCACGGAATAATCGCATCATTCAGTGATAGCTTAAGCTATGTAAAAAAGAGCAAAAATCTTTTTTGATGTAGAATGAATTAGCGGTCTGAAAACTCCTAAAGGGTACATCAAAAGGAGGACATTCAAAAAGTTAAACCTCAAACATCATGTAATATTGTGGTAGAATGTTTAATATAAAAGATTAGAAATAGGAGCTATGTTTAGA
>CABUYS010000079.1 GCA_902495835.1 uncultured Oscillospiraceae bacterium
ATAACAGAACAAGATTTAATGGACTATTTAAGAGGAAATTTTGATGTTGGAGGTTATAGTTTTGACATTAACAAGGAGATTTTATTTCAACATTCAAAGCCACACTACAGACTAAGCATACATCAAAAGAGATATAAAGCATTTGAAAGTCTCTGCGATTTATACAACCAAAAACGTGAAAGATACATAAAAAATAAAACAATACCTAATACTTTAGAGATTTATAACACACTGAAAAGTATGGAATCAAGCAATTCCGAAAATGCAACGATTTTTTTGAGTTCACAAATACAAAAAGAAATAAATTCTTTCAGAAAACTCAAGGTACAGTTTAATACCAAGTTAGAAGGAGCAAAAAGTGCTCTAGGCAAAATAAAATGGTTCAATGTAAAGGAAAAAGCAAAAATAGAATCTGCTTTATTTAAAGCAAAAAAAGCTTTAAATAATTTTAAAGGTGTACGAAAAATCATAAAGGATAAAGCACAATCCGAAAATATAATTACTTCCAGTACTTTTATACATAGTATAATAAACTGCAAAGATGGAAGAATTCCGGGAACGCTCACCGGAATGTTAGGAAGCCTTGTAGCAGCAGCTTATTCTATAGAACAAAATAACCATGACGACAAATGGAAAAAACTTAGTCTAAAAGAAATGATTGAAATACAAAAACGTTTGGAAAATGGTCCAAAGGGTTATGAAAATTCATTGAAATTATTCAGCAAAGGAGCTGAACTGGCAGAAAAATTTGAAAATAATAAAGATAAAACCACAAGCAATAAAGATATGAATAGTGCAATAAAAGAACTAAAACGTGAAATAGATAAATTCTTCAACGAACAATTAAAAATTCTTGAATCCAAAAAAAGAAATAGCGATATCAAATCATACGCTAAGAAACTTAAAGAATCTTTTAAAACAAAAAAATCAGAATGGGTAAATAGATATGAAGAAACATTTAATTGTGATGAAAAAAGTTTAGAAGATTTTATAGACATATATTTTCAGACCATATCGCTAGCCATACTAAATGGAACAAAAGGTTTGTATAGCAAATTGGATTTAACTGCTCTTATTCTTCAGGGTATATTTTGTATTGTATCGGGTGCAGCTATGTGCATAACACCAGATATTCCTGTAGGAGTATTTATGATAGCGCTTGGAGTCGCAGAGATAATTTATTCTTTGGATGAAGAATTTAGTACTTCTTATTTTAAAGAAAATGCACGTGCATTCTCAGAAGCTGCTTCAGTAATTAAAGCAAAAGAAGAATAACAGTAAATTTAAAATAAGATAACTAAAACCACGCCTAAAAAACAAAACCCTATAAGAGCATAAAAGTGCCAGCCATCTTAAGATGGCTGGTTTTCACTGCGCTTAAGCCAAAAAAGACTGATTTCTTAATAACCTTAAAAGTATCTCTTGAGATAAAAATTATACGACTTTACTTTATATTTATTAAAGCATTTATATAATCAATTTGTTTTTATATTTTAATTTTTTAGTATGCTTTCTGCAAAATGCCAAGATTATTTTAGATTTATCACATTAATTTTTGTTCGTAACTTAGGTTATACCAAGTTATGCTACTGTCGCATAGTTTTCTATACACAAAGGCCGCCCGTTATACGCACGGCTTAATAAAATTTAGTTTTCTCTTAAAAGCGGCATTGACATACATCTCGGGCCGCCTCTGCCTCTGGAAAGTTCAGAACTTGGTATTCTTAAAACTGTTATACCGTAATCTTCAAGTATTTTGTTTGTTACCTCGTTACGGTCATATACAATAACCTTTCCGGGAGCTATACATAAAGTATTTGAACCATCATTCCATTGTTCGCGTTGTCCTGCAATAGAATCATCGCCTCCGCAGGGAATCAATGTTACGGAGTCAAGTTTAAGATATTTTTTCAAAATATTTTCAAGGCTGTCAAAAGATTCTTTGGCAGTGAAATCTTTGTCGGTAGCTTTTTCTGATTTATTGTCATCTCTGGAAATTTCAAATATTTTAAGACCTTTTCTTATTTCAGGATGTATTGTAAATTTATCTTTGTCAACCTGAGTAAATACAGTATCAAGGTGCATCATTGCACGGTTATGAGGAATATCAAAAGCTACTATATTTTTAACTTTGGATTTTGGGTCACTGAAAATATATTTCGCAAATTTTTCGATTGCTTCTTTTTCGGTACGCTGTGATATTCCCACTGCAACGGTTTCTTCGTTCAGATTTAAAATATCTCCGCCTTCGATATGATATTTCTCATTACGGTCGTAATACTTTTTTGTATCTTTATATTCGGGATGATAGTTGAAAATATATTGAGCGTATATTGTTTCTCTGTTTCTGGTAACGGAAAACATTTTATTCAGAGTTATTCCGTTTCCGACTGAAGCAAAGTTATCTCTTGTGAAATAAAGATTAGGCTCCGGGTTAGTAACTAAAGTGCTTTTATCCGCAGAAGCCCATTTTCCGGGCAAATTATTCGAAACTGACATTATATCTTCAAGTCTGATTCCTTCCATGGTTTTTAAAATTAATTTTTTATTATCTTCTATACCATCTAAAAATTTATAAAGAACTTTATTAATGTCTTCGTCAGATTCATTTTCTTTTATGAACTGACGTATAAATTTTTCTCTTACTTTATTAGAAACACTTATTGCCTCAGCAGCAAGGTCTTCAAGATAAACGACTTCTACTCCGTTATCTTTCAAAACCTTTGCAAATTCATCGTGTTCTTTTTGAGCAATTTTCAAAAAAGGAATATCATCAAAAAGGAGATTTTCCAAAGTATCGGGAGTCAAATTAAGTAATTCTTTTCCGGGACGGTGAAGCAAAACTTTTTTCAAGGGAGCAATTTCGCTTTTAACATTAATGGCAGATTTTGAAACTGCTTTTTCCGATTCGACGGAATTACTGCAGTAAGCTACTTCTGTCGGCGCGCCGAGAACATTAGGAACAGCCAATATACATCCGCATAAAATTGATAAAAATAACCGTGATGATTTCATTAAACTAACTCCTTAATATAAAATAATGTGAATAAATAAATTATAGTTAATAGCGAATTGTCAAGCAAGAATATTCCATGTACAATTATGCATTTACATTCAAATTAATTTGATTAATTTTGCTCAAAAATTTTATTACTGCTTTTTATGGCTTCAGATACTTTAACGGCTACTTCTCGGTTAACAGCGTCAGGAATAACTATTCCGTTCTTTATTTCTGATTCGGTTACCATATTTGCTATTGCATAAGCGGCATTTTTCATCATGTCTTCTGTGATGTTTTTTATTCTAGCATCTAAAACCCCGCGGAAAATTCCAGGGAAAGCCAAAACATTGTTTATTTGATTTTTGTAATCGGAGCGTCCCGTTCCGCAAATTAAAGCTCCGCCTTTATACGCTTCTTCCGGATATATTTCAGGAACGGGATTTGCCATTGCAAAAACTATCGGTGAATTCATAAGAGCAATCATATCGGCATTTACCAAATTACCACGTGAAACTCCGACAAACACATCCGCTCCCTCAAGAGCGTCCTTTAAGTTTCCCTTAATCCCACTTTTATTTGTAACCGAACACATATATTTTTGTTTGGAATTTAAAGTTTTATCGTTTACATCAAGAATACCATTAATGTCACAAAGTACAATATCGCCGAAATTCATATAAATCAAAAGTTCGGCAATGGCTATTCCTGCAGCTCCAGCTCCGTTTATGACTATCCTTACGGATCCAAACTTCTTTCCTGTAAATTTTAAGGAGTTAATTAATGCGGCAGCAACTACTATAGCCGTTCCGTGCTGATCATCATGAAAAACAGGCACATCACATACTTCTTTTAGGCGTTTTTCAATTTCAAAACATCTTGGTGCGGAAATATCTTCAAGATTAATTCCGCCAAAACTTTTTGAAATAAGTCTAACTGTTTGAACTATTTCATCAGTGTCCTGAGAATCTATACAAATAGGAAACGCATCGATATCTGCAAATTCCTTAAACAGTGCACACTTTCCTTCCATAACAGGCATTGCAGCTTCAGGACCTATATTTCCTAAACCAAGCACAGCGCTTCCGTCGGTTACAACCGCAACCAAATTTGAGCGACGCGTTAAATCATAAGACTGACTTACATCATTTTTTATTTGAACACATGCATCAGCTACCCCCGGTGTATAAACAAGAGCCAAATCTTCTTTGTTTTTTACCTCAAATCTAGAAATTACTTCTATTTTTCCTTTTAGCTTACGGTGAAGTTCCAATGCTTTACTTTCCAATGTATATTCCTCCAAAAATTTTATTTAAATCATATCATAGGGGTTCAGTATCTTGTCAATTTGATCTTCGTTTAAAAAACCAAGCTCAAGTGCTGCCTGTTTTAGTGAAATGTCTTCACGGTAAGCTTTTTGGGCAATTTTACTTGATTTATCGTATCCTATTACGGAATTTAAAGCGGTTACACTCATAAGATTCCTGTTTAAATTATTTTCCATTTTTTCTTTAACAGGTTTTATTCCTCGCACACAATTTTTTTCAAACGAAATCATACCGTCCGAAAGAAGTCTTACCGACTGAATAAAATTGTATATACAAACAGGCATAAAAACATTGAGCTGAAAATTACCTTGTGATGCTGCCATACCTACAGCTACATCATTTGCAATAACTTGAACCGCTATCATGGTCACAGCTTCGCATTGAGTGGGATTTACTTTCCCCGGCATAATAGAACTTCCAGGTTCGTTTTGAGGAATGGTTATTTCCCCTATTCCGCAGCGAGGTCCGCTGGACAATAAACGTATATCATTAGCGATTTTCATAAGATTAGATGCTAAAGATTTAAGAGCTCCGTGCATAAAAACAAATGCATCCATAGACGTTAAAGAATGAAACTTATTCTTTTCGGGAACTATACGCGTTTTCAAATTTTCAGACAAAAACTTCGAAACAATTTCATCAAATCCTTTGGGAGAATTAAGTCCGGTTCCAACTGCTGTTGCTCCCAGTGCAATTTCACGCAGTAAATAAAGGTTGTCGTTTATGTATTTTACGGGATTTTCAATCATTCCTCTCCAACCGCTTATTTCTTGAGAAAACGCTATAGGCACCGCATCTTGAAGATGGGTTCTTCCCACTTTCACTATTCCCTTATTTTCATCTTCAAGATTTTTGAGAGTATCTGCAAGTTTATTTGCGGCAGGCAAAAGTTTAGTTTCTATTTCCATCAAAGCCGCTATCTTCATAGCCGAAGGAAAAACATCGTTTGAACTTTGCGACATATTAACGTGGTCATTTGGATGCACAAACCCCTGAATTCCTTCATGGTTGTTACTGATTCTTGCCACAACTTCGTTTACATTCATGTTGCTTTGAGTACCGCTCCCCGTTTGCCAAACTGCAAGAGGAAAATGTTCTCTGATTTCACTGTTTAAAGCTTCATCAACCGCATTCTCTATCAGCAAATATCTCCTTTTATCGAGTTTGCCGATACTAAAATTAGCTTGGGCACACGATTTTTTTATACTCAATAATGCTTTTATTACTTCTTCGGGAATTTTTTCAGTACCTATTCTGAAATTATTTAAACTTCTCTGTGTTTGAGCTCCCCAAAGTTTGTCCTTTTCAACTAAAACTTCCCCCAAGGAATCTTTTTCTATTCGGTATTTATCTTTTTCGTGCATATAACAACCAGCCTTTTTAAAATAAAAATTATATTCAAGCATAAAACAATATTACATTATTTTTTAAATAAATACGATATTAAAATTTCAAATCATCAACCAAAAAGCACTCACATATTCGATAATAAACGAAATATTCTAACTTTACAAACATAACTAATTCAATTAAAATATTGACAAAACGGTAATTTTATAACTAATGCTGTTATTAAAAATTTTAAAGAAAAGGATTTGTCAAATGAACAAAAGAAGAATTTTTTCCGTACTCACATCTATTATACTTGGAATGTTTTGCGTTATACCACCATTAAAAGCTGTTCCTCCGAAAGAAGATTACACACCACCATACACTGGTGAAGCATTTGAGAGATTTTGTGCATATATACAAGAAAACCCCGATAAAAGTATGTTAGAAAAAATTGAAGTAACCGAACAACATATAGCTCAAGGAAAACCAGGTGATCAAGACGTTATAGACTTCAAAAATCCCGCTAAATCAATATGTTACTTTTTACGTTGTAAAGAATCTGAAGTTTATCCGTTACTGAAAGTTGAAAAACGTTGGTTCAAAAAAGACGATGA
>CABUYS010000080.1 GCA_902495835.1 uncultured Oscillospiraceae bacterium
ACATAAAAGCAAATTCAAAAGGAGAAAAACAATGAATGATTCCGTAAGCGTAATAGGAGCGGGCCTCGCCGGGTGCGAAGCCGCGTGGCAAATCGCTCAAAGGGGTATAAAAGTTGATTTATACGATATGAAACCTTCAAAATTTTCACCTGCACATAAGAGTAAAAATTTGTGTGAGTTGGTCTGTTCCAATTCATTTAAAGCCGACAGAATCGACAGTGCCGCCGGGCTTTTAAAAGAAGAATTAAGACTTTTAAATTCGGTTGTAATCGAATGTGCCGACAAGTGCAGAGTCCCTGCGGGAGGAGCTCTGGCGGTAGACCGTGAAAAATTTTCTGCCGCGGTGACCGAAAAAATATTAAATCATCCTCTTATTAATTTTGTTTCACGTGAAATCGAAAAAATTCCGCGTGAAGGCGTTACAATAATAGCAGCAGGGCCGCTTGCTTCCGAAAGTATTTCCAAAGATATATCTGAGTTGTGTTCGGGTGAACTAAGCTTTTTTGATGCTGCCGCACCTATTTTAACTGCCGAAAGTATAGATATGACAAAAGCTTTTTTTCAATCCAGGTATGATAAAGGCGACGGAAGCGATTATTTGAATTGCCCTCTAAGCGAAGAAGAATACGATGAATTCTATAAAGCTTTAATTTCGGCGGAACGTGCTCCCGTTCACGGATTTGACGTCGCAGATCCTAAAGTATATGAAGGCTGCATGCCGGTTGAAGTCATGGCAAAAAGAGGAGTTGATACTTTAAGATTCGGACCGATGAAACCCGTAGGACTGCGTATTCCCGAGACAGGAAAGCGTCCGTTTGCCGTCATACAGCTGAGAAAAGAAAACTCCGAAGGTACTCTTTACAACATGGTTGGATTTCAGACAAACCTGAAGTTCGGAGAACAAAGAAGGGTATTTTCAATAGTGCCCGCACTTAAAAATTTAGAAATAATAAGATACGGAGTAATGCACCGCAATACTTTTATAGATTCCCCAAGGCTTTTAAGTTCCGATTACAGCATGAGAGAAAATTCAAATTTATTTTTTGCAGGCCAAATAACGGGCGTCGAAGGATATATGGAATCAGTTTCTTCGGGCTTGATTGCGGGTATAAACGCAGCTTTCAGGTTATTGAAAAGAGATTCGTTTTATATGCCCCAAACAACGATTATGGGAGCCTTGTCGCAGTATATAAGCAATGAAAATGTACTTGATTTTCAACCTATGGGAGCAAATTTTGGTATAATTTCTCCGTTAAATGAGGTTATCAAAGACAAAAAAATGAGGTATAATGAATTTGCAAGGCGTTCGATAGATTATATAAAGAGCATAAACGTAAATTGAGGGAGGACAACAATGAAAATAATAGTCGATGCATTCGGAGGAGATAACGCTCCTTTGGAAATAATAAAAGCGTCCAGAATGGCATGTGATGAGTTCGGTTATGAAATAATTTTGGTCGGAGATGAATCAAAGATAATAAGTGTTGCAGAGGAAAATAAAATTTCCCTCCAAAATATGACTGTAGAACATGCTCCTGATGTAATATCCATGGAGGAACATCCGACGGAAATATTAAAATCCAAGATAAACTCTTCGATGGCAAAAGGACTTAAAATGCTTTCGGAAGACAAAGGCGACGCTTTTGTGTCGGCGGGTAACAGTGGAGCTTTATGCGTCGGAGCGACTTTAATAGTCAAAAGAATAAAAGGCGTAAAAAGATGTGCGTTTGCTCCCGTGATACCCAAAAGCAACGGATTTTTTATGCTTATCGACAGCGGAGCTAACATAGAATGCCGTCCGGAAATGTTAAGGCAGTTTGGTGTAATGGGTTCTGTTTACATGAAAAACATCATGACTGTGGCAAATCCGAGAGTGGGCCTTGTCAATGTTGGAACAGAAAGCACAAAGGGAGGAGAAACTCTTTTTGAAGCGTTCAATCTTCTAAAAGACAGCGATATAAACTTTATCGGCAACATCGAAGCAAGAGACATCCCCGAAGATATAGCTGACGTTGTTGTTACCGACGGATTTACGGGAAATGTAATTTTGAAATTTTATGAAGGTATGGCAAAATCTCTTTTCGGTAAGTTCAAAGAGATTCTTACAAAAGATTTTAAAAACAAAATAGCGGCTTCACTGATAAAATCGGACATTGTAGAAATGAAAAAGCACATGGACTACAAAGAATACGGCGGAGCACCTTTGATAGGAATTTCCAAATCCGTATTTAAAGCTCACGGAAATTCGGACGCAAAAACATTTAAAAACGCAATAAGACTTGCAGCGGAATATTCAAAGAGAAATGTTGTAAAACTCATAACCGACTCTTTGAAAAAAGAAAAACAAAAAGCAGATGCCGAAGAATAAATATTTTTAAAACTAACAAGGAGGATAGCGGCAATGACAGAACTGGAAAAAAAGATAGGATACACTTTTAAAAACAAAAAATTTTTAAAAATAGCACTTACACATTCTTCTTATGCCAATGAATCGGGAGGAAGGCTTTCTAGTTATGAGCGGCTGGAATTTTTGGGAGATTCTATACTCGGAGTCATTACTTCGGATTATATTTTTAAAAATTTCCCTAAGTATCCCGAAGGAGATTTGACAAAACTCAGAGCTTCGCTCGTATGCGAAAAGCAACTTTGTGTTTTTTCTCGGGAATTGGGAATCAGCGAGTATGTAAAGCTTAGCCGAGGAGAAAGCCATTGCAACGGTCAGGAACGTCCTTCTATTTTGGCTGACGTTTTTGAGGCAATATGTGCAGCGATATATTTGGATTCGGGTGGATTTGAAGAGGTTTCTAAATTTATTTTGCGTTTTATAATTCCTGCAATAAAACACCCACTTATTGCGGAAATTCAGGATTATAAGACGATTCTTCAGGAAGTTGTTCAAAAAAACCCCGAAGAGACTATAGAATACGTAATGGTTAAAGAAACAGGCCCTGACCATGATAAACGTTTTACGATGGAAGTAAGAATAAACAATAACAGCGTCGGAGTCGGCACAGGAAAAAGCAAAAAAGAAGCGGAACAACATGCCGCACGCGAAGCATTGGCTTTAATGGGATATTAATTTTTCACACGGAGGAAAGCGGATGGGATTTTTTGAAAAAATAAAAAACGGTTTAAAAAAGACCAGAGACAGTATTTCAGGTAAAATAAACCTGATAGTAAATTCGTTTACGAAAATAGACGAAGAGTTTTTTGAAGAACTTGAAGAAACTATGATTTCAAGCGATATAGGAGTGGAAACTTCCGCGGAATTATGCGATAAACTTAGAGCGGAAATCAAAAAACGAGGCCTAAAAGAACCCTCTGAAATCACACAGGCGCTTAAAGATATAATGTCTGAAATGCTTGAGTGCGAAACGAGTCTTGAAATGTCGAAAACTCCTGCCGTAATATTGGTTTTGGGAGTCAACGGAGTAGGAAAAACCACAACAATCGGTAAACTTGCCAATAATCTTAAATCAGAAGGAAAGACCGTGCTTTTAGCAGCAGCCGATACTTTCAGAGCTGCAGCCGCGGAGCAGCTGGATATTTGGGCAAAAAGAGCAAACTGTCCAATAGTAAAACAGCCCGAGGGCTCTGACCCTGCTGCAGTAGTTTTTGATGCAATATCATCCGCAAAATCAAAAAATATCGATGTAGTAATATGCGATACCGCAGGAAGACTTCATAACAAGAAAAATTTAATGGCAGAACTTGAAAAAATAAACAGAATAATTTCAAGAGAACTGCCCGATTCTTCAAAAGAAGTGCTGCTCGTACTTGACGCTTCAACAGGGCAAAACGGTCTTAATCAAGCCGTGGAATTCGGGAAATTTCTTGATATTACAGGCATAGTTTTAACTAAACTTGACGGAACGGCCAGGGGAGGAATAGTTTTTTCAATAAAAAACAAGCTCGGTGTTCCCGTAAAATTTATTGGAGTCGGCGAAGGAATCGAAGATTTGCGTCCGTTTAATGCCAAAGAGTTTGTTGATGCGATTTTTGAAAGCGAGGAATCTGATAACTAATGCAAAGTTACGAATACTATAAAAACGAACTTGAAAAAATTCTTTCACCAAAGAGATTTAATCACTCCGTAAATGTTTCGTTAATGGCTGAAAAATTAGCAAAAAATTATGGAGTTGATTCAGAAAAAGCTAAGTTGGCGGGACTTTTGCACGATATATGCAAAGAAAAACCCGATGAGGAAAATATTGAAATATCGAAAAAGAACGGATATTTTGGATCTTCTGATAAAATTAACTCTGTTAAAATTTTACACGGCCCTGCAGCATCGTTTTTTCTAAAAGAAAAGTACGGTATAACCGATAACGAAATATTAAATGCAGTAAGATATCATACCACGGGCAGAAAAGACATGACTTTGTTTGAAAAAATAATATTTACCGCAGATTATATTTCTTCGGAGAGAGATTGGCCTGATGTTAAAGAGTTTCAAAAAGTGGCTTTTGAAAATATCGATAAAGTCGTTTTAAAGAAGCTCTCTACAGCCATTCAAAATTGTCTTGACAGGCACCAATCCATTTGTGAAAATACCATGCAATTATATAATGAACTTATTTTAGAAGGAGTTTAGTAGTATGGAATCCAATATTCTTGCAGATAAAATAAAAGAAATACTTGACGGCAAAAAAGGAATAGATATCGAGATAATACATGTAAGGAAAAAAACGACTCTTGCCGATTATTTTGTACTTGCTACAGGTACAAGCAGTACGCATGTAAAAGCTTTGGCAGGCGAAGTTGAAGCTAAACTTTCGGAAGAAGGAATTGTTCCTCTTCATTTTGAAAAAAAGATGTCTGATTCATGGATAGCACTGGATTATGAAAATGTAGTATTGCATGTATTTTCCAAAGAAGCAAGAGAGTTTTATAATTTAGAAGAACTCTGGAAATAAAATTAAGCGAAGCAGGTAATGAATTATGAAAAAAATTTTTGAAAAATATAGTCCGGAAAATATAGAAAAAAAGTGGCAAAAAAAATGGGAAGAAAAAGGAGCTTTTCACGCAAAAAACGAATATGAGAAACCTAAGTTTTATGCGCTCGTGGAGTTCCCTTATCCTTCGGGACAAGGTTTGCACGTAGGCCATCCCAGAAGTTATACCGCGCTTGATATAGTCGCGCGAAAAAAGAGAATGCAAGGTTATAATGTCTTGTATCCAATGGGATGGGACGCTTTCGGGCTTCCGACTGAAAATTACGCAATAAAGAACAAGATCCACCCAAGAATCGTAACAGAAAAAAATATATCGAGGTTCAAAAGCCAGCTGCAAGCTTTGGGGCTTTCTTTTGACTGGAGTCGAGAGATAGATACCACCAATCCTTCTTATTACAAGTGGACTCAGTGGATATTTTTGCAGATGTTTAAAAAAGGTTTGGCGTATAAGAGCGAAGCTACCGTGAACTGGTGCACGTCATGCAAATGCGTTTTAGCAAACGAAGAGGTCGTAAACGGAGTTTGCGAGCGATGTGGGAGCGAAGTTGTACATAAAGTTAAATCCCAGTGGATGCTAAAAATTACGGAATATGCACAAAGGCTCATAGACGATTTGGAGCTTGTAGATTACCCCGAAAGAGTAAAAGCTCAGCAAATTAATTGGATAGGACGTTCAACAGGTGCAGAAATTGATTTTCCGACCAGCGTAGGGAAAAATCTCAAAGTATACACCACTCGTCCTGATACAATTTTCGGTGTTACATACATGGTTATTTCGCCTGAACATCCCATTATAGAAGAATTTAAAAATCAAATTAAAAACATAACCGAAATTGAAAATTACAGACAAGAAGCAAGCAAAAAATCCGATTTTCAAAGAACTGAACTCAATAAAGACAAAACCGGCGTAAAGATAGAGGGTATAACCGCTAAAAATCCTGTAAACGGAAAAGAAATACCTATTTTCGTATCTGACTATGTTTTGATGAGCTACGCTCAAGGAGCAATAATGGCCGTTCCTGCGCACGATGAGAGAGATAAAGCTTTTGCAAATAAATATAATCTCCCGATTTTAGAAGTAATCGACGAAAACGGAAAAGTGATTAATTCGGAGTTTTTAAACGGAAAAGATTCAAAAGAAG
>CABUYS010000081.1 GCA_902495835.1 uncultured Oscillospiraceae bacterium
ACAAAATTTCTCGGCTACAAAAAAGGGGCGGATGGTAATCCGGAAATCGTTCCCGAAGAAGCCGAGACCGTAAAAATGATTTATGATAATTTTATTTCAGGGGATAGTTTAAGCAGAATAGCCGAAAAACTGCAACAAGCAGATAAACCGACGCCGTGTGGAAAAAGGAAGTGGAGTTCATCGACTGTCCGCTCAATATTAAGCAATGAAAAATATGCAGGGGATGTAATTACAAATAAAACATATACCGAAGATTGCATATCTAAAAAGGTAAAAGTCAATAACGGCGAAAGGCGGAAATATTATATAGAAAATCACCATCCCGCGATTATCGAGAAAGAAATGTTTGCGCGAGTGCAGGAAGAATTGGCTAAACGGAAGAGCAAATCGAAGGTAAAACAAATCGGTACAAAAACATCAAGCGGTAAGTATTCAAGTATGTATGCTTTAACGGAATTGCTTATATGCGGAGAATGCCATACTCCTTATAGAAGGTGTACGTGGACAAGCCGAGGAAAAAAGAAAATTGTATGGCGATGCATAAATCGGCTTGATTACGGTAAGAAATACTGCCATCATTCGCCCACAATAGAAGAACTCGTAATGCATGAAGGCGTAATAAATGCAATAACGACGGCGGCAAATCAAAATGCGGAGTTGTTGAAAATACTGCAACGGTACATTGCAGCAGAAATAGATATAGAAAACATTTCAAGCGAGGCGAAGGAAATACAGATAAAAATTGCAAAGATTGAAGAAACTTTTAAAAATATGTTGAACGCAGTATCAAGCGATAACGCCGATGAGTTCGATGAAAAGCAGGCTAAGAAACTCATAGAGGAAAAGACCTCTTTGGAGAAAAAATTAGCAAATTTGGCAGAGACGGAACAAAAAGGTGAAGATGCAAAAAAACGAGTGGAAGATATCGTGATGGTAATGGACGGTTTAAAAAATCATCCTTTGAAATACGAGGATAAACTCGTCCGGCAGGTGATCGAATATATTGTTGTAGAATCGAAAGAAAAAATCAAAGTAGTATTCAAAGGCGGCTTTGAGATAGAGCAAAATTTATATTAAAGTATAGAGAAAAATTTTAAGAGAAATATTGGAAAAAGTTGTAATAAATCACAATATATGGTATAATAATTTATGTGAAGACACAATATGCACGATTCAACAATTTTATAGGAGGGTAATATGAACGGGGAAGTGATATCTGCAACCGTAACTGGATCAATAAAAATTTTTAATGCTTTGAAAAAATTTTTTAATGATAGTCAAATAGAGAAAGAGGTGTATGATGAAATTGATAAAAATATTTTTCTTGTTGCGGAAACAGAGGGTAATTACCATTATGTTGCCGATATAAAAGAAGACGATATTTTTGATCGATTTGTATCGGAGTGTCTCGAAAATGCTGCTTGGAATACGTCAATTGATGTATTTGTCGAAAAATATTATTCAAATAAGTCAATAGACGCAAAACAATATATTAAAAATTTTTATCGGGATATTGAGTTGGTTGTATGGCGTACTTTGGGAAAGCATGCCACGAGAAACGAAAAAATTCTTTTGAAGGGACAAGAGTATTCTACAGAAAAGATATTAACTCGTTTGGACCAAATAGAAGCTTCGATTACGAGAAAAGCGTATGAAAATACTGTGGCGGTGACGTATAGTGCTAATATGCAGGGGAAACAGTGGGTTTTGGATAAAGTCGTTTCAAGCAGAGTCGATTTATCGCTCAGAAATTTTCCATTGCAACCCGATGAACAAAATTACTGGCAATGCGCCCAACGATCATTGATGGAGCAGTTTGATAGACGGCTGAGGGCGTTTTTAGATGACGGATATACTATCGATTTATATGCATTAGCACCGATACCGTTGTTAGTGCTGTTGGGTAACTTATTCGCGAATAGGCCAAACATTAATATTTTTCAATTAAAAAAAGTTCCATCAACTTTTGAATGGGAAGAAAATAGTGAGAAATTAGATATTATAATTAAAAAAGATCTTTCACAGCAACACTTGGAGGATGTTGCATTAATATTGTCTTTTAGCGGAAAAGTCAATAAACAAAATGTTATAGATGTTATTGGAAACAATTGTCCGATGATAGAAATGGCAATAGAAGATATATATGATGATTTTTTAAGGAGTAAAAAGCAATTAGATGAATTTTTGACGGCATACCGAAAGGTGAAATCGTCATTAAGCGATAAAGGGGTAAAACGAATTCATTTATTTGCTGCGATTCCTGTGGCCTTTGCGATTGGTATCGGACAAGCATATAATTCTAATTATGATCCTCAAATCGTTACATACGATTTTAAGCAGGGAATCTATACAAGAGCATTAACAATAGGAGAAAAATGATGGACTATAATAAATTATTAAGCGAACTGGCGGATGAAATAGATATTACCGATAGTCAAGAAGGGGCAATCAGAACAGCTTATAACGGAGTGGCAGATTGGTTAAATCAAAAAAATGCCGATATTGCAAGGCATAACGTACATATTTTTCCGCAAGGAAGTATGATGTATGGAACAGCTGTTAAACCGATTAGTGAAGATAATTATGATATAGATTTAGTGTGTGAATTTCGCGATAACGTTGAAGATCTTGAACCGGAACATGTGAAGAAAAGCGTTGGTAAACGTATAAGCGAAAATGCGCGTTATAGAACGATGTTACAACCCGAAGGTCGTCGTTGCTGGACTCTTCAATATTGTGATTCTTTGAATTTTCATATGGATATTCTTCCGGCTATTCCATTTAAAGAAAGATATTATAGATCGGATAGTCGATTATTTGAAGCTTACAATAACATGTCTATAATGAGAGAGTTAGCTTTACTGGCAACAGACAAAAATAAAGAAACTAAAAAATATCGGTTCATCCCTTCAAATCCAAGAGGATATGCCGAATGGTTTAAAGAAAAAACTTTGATAGGGCATAACGAAAGCGGGATGTTGTTTGGAAATATTGAGAGAGTCCCTACATACCCTAAGAAAACAGTTTTGCAAAAATCTATACAAATATTAAAACGACATCGAGATGTGTATTTTTTATCGCGAAACGATGAATATAAACCTATTTCTATGATTATTACCACTCTTGCCGCACAGTGTTATAATGGTGAAAATAATATCTATGAATTTATATGTAAAGCATTATTAAAAATGCCTACATTAATTGTAAGAGAAAATGATCAATACGTAGTTAAAAATCCGGTTATGAGTAATGAAAATTTTGCTGATAAGTGGAAAGAAAAACCACAAAAAGCGGTTGAGTTTTTTAATTGGGTCAATGATGCGTATGTAGATTTTGTGAACTTAAAAGAGTTGACTACATACTCCGAAGTAGACAAAACGTTTAAAGAGATTTTTTCACAAAAGCCAGTTGATCGTTTGATGCAAAAATATGGCGAATATTTACGGGAAGAAAAAAATACATCGTATTGCCCTCAAATTATAGAAAAATCAAAAGCGTTAACAATGCTTGAGCGGATTCCGCACAGAAAAAGACCGCCGTGGAATTTACCTCGAAAATTTCGTGTGGGAATTCAAGGTACTGTAAGTTTGGATTCAGGAAAATCCTATCAAAATTTTTCGAGCGGGGAATTATTGCCCAAAGGAGTGTTCCTGCAATTTTTTCCGATTCATAGTTTACCGACTCCGTATACAGTAAAGTGGCAAATTACTAATACCGGCAATGAAGCTCGAAATGCGGGTTGTTTGCGTGGAGGAGAATTCGAAGATGCAGAACTGAGAAGAAGCGGAATCTTATGTGGTAAAAAGGAAGAAACATCTTATGCTGGAACTCATTATATCCAATGTTTTATTATTAAAAACGGTAATCAATGCATAGGGATGAGTCAACCGTTTGTTGTGAAAATAAAGGAATAAAACCATCGCCGTTCGTTTTGTTATTCTAATTTAAAATTTAAAAATTTTCTTAAAGTGAAGAACGATTACCATTATTGTTCGCTTCCACACAAAAAGAGCAAAAAAATCTTTTTTGACGTCAATAGACATATAATGGCAACAATATAGATATTTGCCCGAAAAAGTCCGATTTCATCGGGCTTTTTTCGTGCTTGAAAGCCTGTAAATCGGCATCAAAATCCGTAGATGTAAAACGGAGTTTTTTCAATTTTAACGGGATTTGAACTCGTACAACGGCAAAAATTCGTGCTTGACAAAAGCACGGAAAAGAAAATTACATAGAAAATCAGGCGTATAGAGAAAAAATCTATGCGTCTTTTTTTATGCAAAAATTTGGAGGTTATAAATACATTACAACATTTAACCGAGTGTTCTAAACGCTCGGTTTCTCTATGCCGTTTTGCCGTCCGATTTATCGCCTTTCGTTTACGTTTGTAGCACAGTGTAAAGCGGAAGTCAACGGCAAAAATTTTTACTCAGAACGTTGAAATTGCAGACTACTACATAAATTTTTTTTGCCGATTCGTTGACTTCCGTCTAACTAAATATAAAGTAAAAACCGTCTATCTTTTCCCGGTGCTACTTCCGTTTTTGCCGAAAGGCGAAGTAAATCGAAGGTAAAATACAATGAAAGACGTAAACAAAGGCATTTTGGATAACGATATAGTTATCTCGGCAGAAAACGTACAGAGAATGGGCGAAGTCATCGCCTTGACCTGTATTAAAACGGTAATTGTCCGTTCGGGCAAGGATTTGCATTATCTTTCCAAACGCTTTTTGGCGAATAATTGGTTAATAAGATAAAAATTGTATAAGAGTTAAGTTATATAAAAAACTCTGAAAACCTTATAAATAAAGGGATTCAGAGCTGCGGTTATGGCTGGGGTAGCTGGATTCGAACCAACGAAGTGACGGAGTCAGAGGTTGGGCGGAATATCAAAAAACGGCAAAAAATCAATCAAAAACACTCAAAAACAGCCGATTTTCAAACTTTACCCCACAAATTTCCCCACAAATTAAGTTGTTGTATAATTTCAGTCGATTAGTACCCTTACTAAACGCTCTACAAGCCTTAAAAACATTGTCTGGCTCAAAAACTTGATATGTTATATCAAACGAATCGCGCCGAGAAATCCATTTTTTTAGCGAAAAAAAGCGAAGTAAAACGAAATTTTTGCAATGATAACGAAATTAAAACGAAACGAAGCGAAATCAGCTTGACTGGTTTCGCTTTATGTGGTAAAATAGAAACAGCAAAAGGGAGGCGGACAATGATTTATTTTGAATGTAAAGAAGCGGCGGAAAAACTCGGCATCACAACGCGTCGTATTCAGCAAATGTGCAAAAAGGGAGAAATAATCGGTGCGAAAAAAGACGGAAAAGCGTGGCTTGTACCGGAAGATTTTATTGCCGGAAAACAAATGAAAAAACGGTCGGTTGATACACTCAGCGCGGTCGATACGCTGAAAAAACCTTTGCCGATCGGAATTTCAGATTTTAAAAAAGCGACTACCGAATATTATTATGTAGATAAAACTCTTTTGATTAAAGATTTTTTAGATACCAAACCGCAGGTGTCTTTGTTTACACGTCCGCGCCGTTTCGGAAAAACTTTAACCATGGATATGCTTCGCGTCTTTTTCGAGAAAACAGACGAAGATACTTCACGGTATTTTAAAAACAAAAAAATATGGGCGTGCGGAGAAGCTTATACATCTTATCAAGGAAAATATCCCGTAATATTTCTGACTTTTAAAGACGTAAAATGCCGTACTTGGAAAGAAACTTTTGATAAAATAACGAAACTGATATCCATTGAATTTTTACGCCATAGCGAACTTGAAACAAGCGAAAAATTAAACGCATACGAAAAATCGCAGTACAAAAAAATCGCGAAAGGCGTTGCCGACGAAATAGAATGCCAGATGTCTTTGCAGTTACTTTCTCTGTTCTTGTTTAAGCATTACGGAAAAGAAAGCGTGATCATTATCGACGAGTATGATACGCCGATACAGCAAGGGCATACGTGCGGGTTTTACGATAGAACGATTGATTTTATGCGTTCCTTTTTTTCGGGCGGATTGAAAGACAATCCGTGCCTTGC
>CABUYS010000082.1 GCA_902495835.1 uncultured Oscillospiraceae bacterium
AAAATGAATGATATACATAGCTTATCACATACAAAATGGAACTGCAAATAACATAAAGATTAGAAATATAAGCTATACTTAAAAGAAAATAAATTGGGATAACATTTAATAATATAGGTCTATTTATGGATAGCAAGTAATAATTTTTCGCAAGCATCAAACCGTATCAGCCTCCTTTAAAGGCGGCTACAGGGCTTCGCCCGTTAAAGAAATACCCCCAGGCTAGGCTGGAGGATGCTTATTGTGTGTAAAAACTGTGCGATAATCGTATTAACTTTTAAAAATTTAAACTTCAAACAGAAAACTGATATACTAAGTTAAAAATAGCTCTCAAAAATTGATAATATACTATCTTTTTCCTATATTTTAGCGTGAATAATTATTATACTTGCATAACTTTATGCCATAAACAAAACCTTTCTTTTATTTTGATGGCTTGAACTCAATCATTATACTAGAATTGTGCTATTTCACTTAAGTTTTAATTTTACGTGCATAGCGCACGGTTTTTAAAATACGCAAAGCGTAGTCTCTTAGGTTAAAACATAATAAAAAGCCTCGAAATATGGGAAAACTTCCTTAAATCTCGAGGTTTATTTTTTTGTCAGATATTAACCCTTTTATCTTTTTCAAAATATTTATATTTTTTTCATCTACATAAAATTACGTAATTATAAGGCTTTGCCCTGTCATTTCTTCAGGTTTTTCCAAACCCAAAATATCCAAAATTGTTGGAGCTATATCGCACAAAGAACCGGTTCCTTTTAAATTACACAAATAATTATCAAGTACAAAAATTACCGGATTTGAAGTATGAGCCGTGAAAATTTTTTCGGACTCATCGAACATTTTTTCGGCGTTTCCGTGGTCTGCGGTGATTATCGTAACTCCTCCGAATTTTTTATTCTCGTTAATTAGCATTCCCACGCATTTATCAACGGTTTCAACCGCTTTTATTGTTGCTTCCATGTTGCCAGTGTGACCTACCATATCGGGATTTGCAAAATTTACAACTATAAGATTATAAATTTGCTTTCGTATATTTTCGGCAGCGCAATTTGCAACTTCCAAAGCACTCATTTCAGGTTTTAAATCATAAGTTCTGACATTTGGGGAATTAATAATTATTCTGTCCTCGTTTTTATAGGGCTTTTCTTTACCTCCATTAAAAAAGAAAGTCACATGAGCATATTTTTCAGTTTCCGCTATCCGAAGTTGATTAAGTCCTTTTGAAGATATGTATTCTCCGAGCGTGTTTTTTATTTCACGAGGCTTAAATGCTACGGAAACATCTTTAAATGTTTCATCGTATTGAGTAAAACAACAATACTTACACTTAAAATCAAGGTCATAAAGAAATTTTCGAGTTATCTGTCGAACCCTGTCAGGACGAAAATTTAAACATATTACAGCGTCTCCGTTTTTAAATCCCTCGTAATCTTTTCGAACGCACGGAACAATAAATTCATCAGTAATGTCTTTATTATAGGAAGATTGTATGGCTTTTTCGGGAGATTCAAAAATTTCTCCTTGTGCTTTTACAATGGCATTAAAGGCTTTTTCGGTTCTGTCCGAATGATTGTCTCTGTCCATGGAATAAAATCTTCCTGATATTGTCTCAATTTTACCTGTTTTTATTTTTTTTGAAAATTCTTCCAAATCATTTATGTATTTAGAAGCCGATTTGGTATACGTGTCTCTTCCGTCAGTCCAAGCATGAATACAAACGTCACTAAGGCCGTTTTTTTGTGCTAATTTCAAAACAGAATAAAAATGATTTATATGACTATGGATTCCCCCGTCGGAAACAAGACCCATTATGTGCAAACGGGATTTTTTTGATTTTACATACTTGATGATATTAAGAAGCTCGGAATTTTCAAAAAAGCTTCCGTCTTCAATGCTTTTGTTGATGTACGTAAAATCCTGATATACAACTCTGCCCGCTCCGATATTTGTATGACCTACTTCCGAATTTCCCATCTGCCCTTCGGGAAGCCCAACATCAAGACCTGAAGCGTTTAAGACAGATACGGGATTATTTTTCAAAACACTGTCAATATGGGGGGTATTTGCCATGTACACTGCATTGGATTTGACGCATTTACCTATTCCGAATCCGTCTAAAATTAAAAGAAGCACATTTTTCATGTTAGAAATCTCTCCTGTAATTTGCTAATTGTTTTACTCAAAAAATTAATGCGAAAAGTTTTTGGAAATTTCCGTTATTTTTAAAAACTCATCCACATCAAGCGATGCTCCGCCTATTAGTCCTCCGTCTATTTCGGGCAGTTTAAGAAACTTTTCCGCGTTTGAAGAATTCATCGAACCGCCGTAAAGAACCGCACAGCTTTCAATAATCTCGAATTGTGAAGATATAAATTTTTTAATTTCCAACTCCATTTTAAAAGCGTCTGCTAAGGCTTTCGGAAATTTCCGTTATTTTCAAAAACTCATCCACATCGAGCGATGCTCCGCCTATTAGTCCTCCATCTATTTGGGGCAATTTAAGAAACTTTTCCGCGTTTGAAGAATTCATCGAACCACCGTAAAGAACTGCGCAACCTTCGATAAATTCGAATTGTGAAGATATAAATTTTTTAATTTCCGATGCCATTTTGCAAGCATCTGCTTCGGTCACCACTTTACCCGTTCCTATCGCCCAAACAGGTTCATATGCGATAATTACGTTTTTTAACATTTCAGAATCTATACCATCTAAACATTCGCTCAGCTGATTTTTAACCACAGAAAATTCCTGACCGTTATCTCTTTGTTCTTGAGTTTCTCCTACGCAAACAATTGCTCTAAGCTTATTTTTCAAAGCAGACTTGATTTTTTTATTAATCACAGAATTTGTTTCTTTGAAATATTCTCGCCTTTCGCTGTGGCCTAAAATAACGTATTCGACGCCTAAATCATTAAGCATTTCAGCCGAAATCTCACCCGTAAAAGCTCCTTTATCTTCAAAATAACAGTTTTGAGCCCCGAGTTTAATTCCGCATTCTTCGCAACTTTTCTTAATGGCGGGTATTCCCAAAAAAGTCGGACAGATTGCAACTTCAGTCGAACCAAAACTACCTACTTTTTTTGAAAACTCATTTATAAACGAAACGGATTCCGAGAAAGTCTTATTCATTTTCCAGTTTGCAATTATGTATTTCATAAATTTCACCTACTAAGTAAATTATATAGCTCTAATTATAAAATAAAACCGAAAAAGAAAAAAGCAGGTTTTTACCTGCTCAAATTCACTCTAAATTTAAATCCAAACGAATAAAATACAATATTTTTAATCCGTTTCAAAGTCACTGCTTGAAAAACTTTCGCTATCTGAAGATGATTCTTCCAAGTCACTGCTTGAAAAACTTTCGCTATCTGAAGACAATTCTTCCAAGTCACTGCTTAACAAACTTTCGCTATCTGAAGACGATTCTTCCGAGTCACTGCTTGAGCAATCTTCAGAACTACCGCAGTGTCTATTGGGTTCCCATAAAGCACGTTTTCCAGGTTCGTTGCCTGACGAAGATAATCCTGGTTCATCATCCTTCCTATCACGGTAGCAACGTTCAACTTCTCCTGAATTTTTTTTCATAAAATTATATAGTCTTAAACCTATTATTTGGCGTTTTTTCAACTTTTTTTCGCAATTTTCGGGTCTATGACGGCTTCTGTTTAATTTTACTACCTTGGACCCCACACGAAAAAGTCGTTTGATTTCATTGATTGAGTAATATTCTTCACTATCGGCAATAAAACAGCAATACTTGTAAATCTCTTTTAATTCTTTTTTTATAGAATCATACAGTTTTAAACATACTATTTCGTATTCCTTAAAATTACGTTCGCAATTTTCTAGATCTTCATAATATTCGTTGACTGCTAATACGACGCTTACTACATCAAAAAAATATTCAAATGTTATTAATAATCTTATGTCATCAAATTCAAAAGAATTTGGTGAAGAATGAGGCATTTTTACACTGACTGCAGGATAAACAACCTTACTTACCTCACTTACAGAAGAAGCAGCTTTGTCTGCACCGCTTACGGAATAATCAGTTTTGCTTACGTCGCTTGCGGGAGAAGCACTCTCTACTTCAGAGCTAACATTACCGTTATTTGAAACACTTTCGAGAACATCTATTTGAATATACACATCTGACGCTGGGTTATTTTCGCTATGAGGAGTCTCGGGACCTAAGTCGTGGGAAGAGCACTTTGAAGAAGGTTCAGAGTCATGTGAGGTAGTAGAAGAACCATCCTTTTCTACAGTCATCTTACCGCTGTTAACTGAATTTTTCCCAAAACTTCCTCCAATTTCAGCTCGTAACTCAGAAGCTATGCCATCTTCGTTATGAGTAGGTTCAGGATTTACACTTGTTTGAGAACGCCCCGACAAAACCATAGCTAAAGAACAAATAACTCCGACAATTTTACTGAAAATAATAACTTCCACCAACTTCTTTAAACATATAAAAAAACGCAAAAATGGAGCTACTGGGCGGACTCGAACCGCCGACCTGCTGATTACGAATCAGCTGCTCTACCAACTGAGCCACAGTAGCACTACCAAAACATTATATACAATTTTTATTATTTAGTCAATGCGTATTTAAAACTATAAGTAGGGTAACATTTAAATTGGCATACGAAGATAAAATTTTAAATATTAATTAAAGTGTGTAAATTTAAATTTTTAATAAGCACTTAGATAAATTTTGTGAAAAACGCAATATATTTACCACATCTTTTGACATTCATTTTGTTATAAGATATGTTTTTAAATATAAATTTATTTTTGGGAGTTGTGTATATGAGTTTGGTAAATACCAAAGAAATGCTGAAAAAAGCTTATGAACAAAAATACGCCGTCGGAGCGTTTAATGTAAATAACATGGAAATAATTCAAGGAATTATGAATGCCGTCAATGAACTTTCTTCCCCTGTAATACTTCAGGCTTCCGCAGGAGCAAGAAAATACGCAGGAGCTCTGTATATGAAAAAACTCGTGGAAGCCGCCGAAGAACAAAGTAGCGTTCCTATAGCTCTTCATCTTGACCATGGTGATTCTTTTGAAATATGCAAAAACTGTATAGACAGCGGATTTACGTCTGTAATGATAGACGGTTCGTCGCTGAGTTATGACGAAAATATAGAACTTACCGCCAGAGTAAGTGAGTACGCTCACAAATACAACGTAACGGTAGAAGGGGAACTTGGAAGTTTATCGGGTATCGAAGACAACGTAAATATCCTCGAAGCAAAATCTTTTTACACCGACCCAAATCAAGTTGAGGATTTTGTCAAAAAAACAGGAGTCGACTCTTTGGCTATAGCCATAGGAACAAGCCACGGTGCTTATAAATTCAAACCCAATCAAAAAGCAGAACTTCGTTTTGACATACTCGAAGAAATAGAAAAAAGACTTCCCGGTTTTCCAATTGTACTGCATGGAGCTTCAAGCGTAATTCCTGAATTTGTTGAAGAAATAAATAAATTCGGCGGAAAATTAGGTCAAGCGATTGGAATCCCAGAATCAATGCTAAACAAAGCTTCTAAAATGGCAGTATGCAAAATAAATGTTGACTCGGATTTAAGGCTCGCCATGACGGCAGAAATAAGAAAAAGTCTTTACGAAAATCCTGAGAATTTTGATCCCAGAAAATATCTTTCCCCCGCAAGAGATGCTATTGAAAAAATAGTAAAACACAAAATAATTAACGTTATGGGATGTGCGGGAAAAGCTTAATATAAAATAATTCAAACAAAGTTTCGTACCGATTTTTAAATTTCCTTTTAAACATTTTTCTGTTTTACAGTTTAAAATCATTATTTTATTAAATAAAAAATTCTCCTTTTGTGCTTTGTGGTTTAAACCTACTCTTTATGCATAATAGGAGAATTTGCTTTTGTATTATTCAAATTTAAAATATCAGTCTTTTATTTGCTTAATTTTTTCCAAGTCACCGCTACATAATGATTCCATGTTTCTGAAAATCTTTTCTGAATCCCAATCCCACCATTTAAGATTCAGTAGGTA